>JANNPG010000197.1:0-3266 GCA_031399805.1 Betaproteobacteria bacterium
GATGGTGCTCGACCATGAGCCAAAACCGGTCAGCCAGGACGTCAGTATCCGGATTCCATCACCCAATTCGGGCGCGTTCACTTCAAAAATTGTGCCTGTAGTGCCGACTGCGCCCGGTTTAAAGCACGCACCGGAGGCCGCCGCTAAAACCGACATTTCCGTCAAAGCCGAAGCGCCCGCACCAACCCCGCCAGCGAAGCCGGATGCGGTCAAGGTGGCTGCGGTGCCCGCGCCCAAAATGGCTGCCGCCCCGCCGGTGCCGGATGCGAACGACACGGAAGCGGCGCCGCCCAAAAAGGCGGCCGAGAAACCAAAAGCCGCCGACAAACCCAAGGTCGCCGATAAGGCGCCAGCGGCGGAAAAAATAAAACCGGTCACCCAAGGCGTTGCCGGCTACGTAGTGCAGGTCGCCGCGCTTAACGATACGGATAAGGCGCAGCAGATGCGCGAACAGATTGCGGCGGCCGGCGTCAAGGCGTACACGGAAGTCGTGCCGACCGCGAAGGGCAATGTGACGCGGGTGCGCGCCGGCCCGTTTGCGACGCGCGAAGATGCTGAAAAAGCGCGCGACAAATTAAAAGGCCTCGGCTTGAACGGTAACGTCATTCCGAAATGACCTGGTTTGATTATGCGGTTATTGCAATCGTCGGCATATCGGTCCTGTTGAGCATCGTTCACGGCTTCGTGCGCGAGATCTTGTCGCTGGCGTCGTGGGTTGTGGCGTTTCTGGCGGCGCAGATTTATGCGACCGACGTTGCGCCGCTGCTGCCGGCGGCGATCGCCAACCCGTCCATGCGGTTGCTGGTTGGATTTTTAAGCGTGTTCCTGGCGGTATTGATCGCGATGACGTTGCTGGCGATGGCGCTGTCGAGATTGATCAAAACGGTCGGGCTCGGCTTCGCGGACCGCGCGCTCGGCGGGATTTTCGGCCTGGTGCGCGGGCTGACGATTGTCGTGATCGCCGTATTGCTGGCAGGGATGACCTCGCTGCCGCGGCAATCTGAGTGGAGACATGCGATGTTGAGCGCGCCGCTGGTAACATTAGCGGACTTGATCAAGGTCTGGCTGCCAAACGATCTGGCAAAGCACATTAACTACGGATAAAGGATGTTATGTGCGGCATACTCGGGGTCGTAGCGAAAAACGCGGTTAACCAGGTGCTCTACGACGGGCTCTTGGTGCTGCAGCACCGCGGCCAGGATGCGGCGGGCATCGTGACCGCCGAGGGTGCCACTTTTCACATGCACAAGGGCGGCGGCATGGTGCGCGACGTGTTTCGCACGCGCAACATGCGCGCATTGCTCGGCGCCTGCGGGATCGCGCATACGCGCTACCCGACCGCCGGTTCGGCGTGGTCGGCGGCCGAATCCCAGCCCTTTTACGTGAATTCCCCGTTCGGCATAGTGCTCGGACACAACGGCAACCTCACGAATACCGATCAGCTGAAGAGCGATCTCTTTCGCCAGGACCTGCGGCATGTCAATACGAATTCGGATTCCGAAGTGCTTTTGAACGTGCTCGCGCACGAATTGCAGGAAGGAGCCGCCAATTACAAGCTGGACCCGGCGACGATTTTCGCCGCGGTGTCGGGCGTGCACCGGCGTTGCCGCGGGGCGTATGCGGTGGTGGCCATGATTGCGGGCTACGGGCTGCTCGCGTTTCGCGATCCTTATGGCATCCGCCCGCTCGTATACGGCAAGCTCGAGACCGAGCATGGTACCGAATACCTCGTGTCGTCGGAATCGGTCGCGCTCGACGCGCTCGGTTTCAAAGTCGTGCGCGACATTGAGCCCGGCGAAGCCATCTTCATCGACGAAGACGGTCATTTTTACGCGCAGCAATGCGCGCTCAATCCGACGCTCAACCCGTGTATTTTCGAGTATGTGTACCTCGCGCGGCCGGATTCGGTCATGGATGGCATCTCGGTGTACGAGACGCGTTTGCGCATGGGCGAGAGCCTTGCCGACAAGATCAAGCGCGAGTATTCCCATCTTGATATCGACGTGGTGATTCCGATTCCCGACTCCAGCCGGCCGGCGGCGATGCAGCTCGCCAATCGTCTCAACCTGCCGTATCGCGAGGGCTTCATCAAGAACCGCTACATCGGGCGCACTTTCATCATGCCGGGGCAGGGGATACGCAAGAAATCGGTGCGCCAGAAGTTGAACGCGATCGGCATGGAGTTCAAGGGCAAGAACGTGATGCTGGTCGACGATTCCATCGTGCGCGGCACCACCAGTCGCGAGATCGTGCAGATGGCGCGCGAAGCGGGCGCACGCAAGGTATTCTTTGCCTCCGCAGCACCCCCGGTGCGTTTTGCCAACGTCTACGGCATCGACATGCCGACGCGCGATGAACTGATCGCAACCGGCCGCAGCGATGTGGAAATCTCGCACGAAATCGGCGCCGATCAACTGATCTACCAGGACCTCGAAGCGCTGATCGCCGACGTGCGCTCGGTCAATCCCAAAGTGAAGAACTTCGAGGACTCGTGCTTCAGCGGCGTTTACGTCACGGGCGACGTGACGCAGGAATACCTTGACGGGGTGGAGGCACAGCGCCGCGATGGCAACAGGCAGGCTGAGTTCGCCGCGTCGCAGCTCGACCTGAATCTCGAGGTAGTTGATTAGTTGCTTCACCCCCTCCAACAACGATTAGCCGCAGATAAACGCCGATTAACGCCGATAAAAAAATGCAGGGACGCCGGGTCACGTGTATTTGATCTTGATTTTATCTGCGCCCATCTGCGTTCATCGGCGGTTCCATGTTGGTTTTTGAGATAGTCTCTGGCAATACTCAAGGTTGACAAGTTATCCGCGAGCGGGTAGCTTTCGTTCTGCGCCGATTTGAGATCAGCTTGCGGGCGCCGCCGGTGTAAACCGGACGACAAATAAATACGGCTAAAGCGAACCACAACCCGGTCCGCGCAAGCTGATCGGGTTTTTTTATTGGGAAAGACCTCGCCATGAAGAACGGCTTTACCACGACGATTCTGCATTCGGATCTCGAATCACCCATTGAACATTTTTCCGTGCATAAGCCGATGCACGCTGCAGTGGCGTTCGGATATCCCGACGCGCGGGATCTGGCGAAGGTGTTCAAGGGCGAGTTGCCTGGCTATGCGTATGGCCGCCAGGGCAACCCAACCACGGCCGCGCTGGAAGTGAAAATCAGCAAGATGGAAGATGGAATTGCCACCGCCTGCTTCAGCACCGGCATGGCCGCCATTGCCGCAACTTTCGTCGCATTATTGCGCGCTGGCGATC
>JANNPG010000212.1:0-6822 GCA_031399805.1 Betaproteobacteria bacterium
CGATCCCGGGAACCAGCCGCGGAACATATAGCAGAGTTTGCGGCCGGTATCGACGTTCGCCTCAATGCCCTTTACGAAGGCCGAATGATCAACCCGTATCCGCGCGGTGCCGGCAACGGCATCCACCGCCTGCACCGTGAAGCGGCCCCAGCCGCGCTGCGACAGCCGCTGCATGTAGTGGTGAAATACCGAAACGCCCGGCATTCCGTGGGTGGCTGCTTCCAGTTCGCACCACGTGTAAGCGGACTTGTGGCCTGCGCGAAAGAGAATTTCCGCATAGCGCTCGGCGCCCAGCGCCGCCTCGACTTCGGCGTGGTTGTTGAGGAAGAAATGGCGCGGCACCAGGATCATCGGCATGGCGTCCACCGACCAGACGCCGGTTTCCGCGTCCACCTCGATCGGCACTTCGGGCTTCATGCGCCCCACACTTCGCCGAGCAGCCGCACCCAGTTCTCGCCGATCACTTTCTTGATGCGGCGCTCGGTCCAGCCGCGCTTCGCCATCGCCGCCGTCAGGTTCGGAAACTCGCCGATGGTGCGGATCCCCATCGGATTGATCACGTCGCCGAACTCGGTCAACTTGCGCGCGTAGCCCTTGTCGCGCGTGATCCACTCGAAAAACGCGGTGCCGTAGTCCTGCGTGAAATCGGTGCCGATGCCGATGCAGTCCTCACCCGCGATGTTGATGCAGTATTCGATGGCCTCGATGTAGTCATCCACCGTCGCGTCTTTGCCGCGCTTGAGGAAAGGCGGAAACATCGTGACGCCGATAAAGCCGCCGCGTTCGGCGATGAACTTCAGCTGCTCGTCCGTCTTGTTGCGCGGGTGCTGCTTGAGCCCCATCGGCAGGCAGTGCGTGTAGGCGACCGGTTTTTTTGAGGCGCGAATCACGTCCTCGCTGGTGCGCGGCCCGACGTGCGAGAGATCGCACAGGATGCCGAGGCGGTTCATCTCAGCCACCGCTTCGCGCCCGAAATCGCTGAGTCCGCTGTCGTTCTTTTCGTAGCAGCCGCAACCCGCGAGATTCTGCGTGTTGTAGGTCATCTGCATGATGCGCACCCCCAACTCGCGAAAGAGCTGCAGATACCCCAGTCGGTCGTCGATGCCCGACAGGTTCTGCCAGCCGAGGATGATGCCCACCCGCCCCTCGCGCTTGGCGCGTACGATATCAGCGGTGGTATAGACCTGCGTGATGAGGTCGGAATTGTCCGCAAACCAGGTCTTCCAGCGCGCGACGTTGGCCATGGTGTCGCGGAAGTCTTCCCACACGCAGCACGTGCAGTTGGCGGCCGTGATCCCGCCGCGCCGCATGTCCTCGAACACGGCGCGGCTGAAATTGGCAACGATCAGGCCGTCGATCACGACGGCATCCCGATGCAGTTGGGCGATATCCATGTTCTGACTCCTCTGGAACGGGACGGCGGCGCTCACTCGGCACGCACGTTGGCGGCCTTGATCACCTGCGCCCACTTCTCGGTTTCCATCGCCATGTGCTCGCGCAGTTTCTCCGGCGTGCTCGGCACGATTTCATAGCCTTGGGCCGTCAGGCGTTCAATCACGTCGGGTGACTGCAGCGTCTTGCGGGTCTCGGCATTGAGCCGGACGAGTATCTCCTTCGGCACGCCGGCCGGCGTCAGCATTCCGTACCAGTTGTTTGCCTCGAAACCGGGGTAGCCTGACTCGGCGACCGTCGGCACTTCGAGCATCAGTGTCGAGCGCTCGGCCCCCGTCGTCGCCAGCGGCCGCAGTTTGCCCGCCTTGATCTGCGCGAGCGAGGTGTTGAAGACGGAAAAGTATACCGGCACGTGGCCGGCCACCGCATCCACGAGCGCCGGGGCGCCGCCTTTGTAGGGAATGTGCACCATGTCGATGCCGGCGCGGCCTTTGAGCATCTCGCCGGCAAGATGCGTGGTGCCGCCCGTACCATAGGTCGCGAAGCTCAGCTGCCCCGGTCGCGACTTGGCAAGCGCGACGAGTTCCTTCAACGACTTCGCGGGCACTGACGGATGGACCACGATGACGTTGGTCACCGCGGTCAGCAGCGTCACCGGCGCGTAATCGCGCAGCGAGTTATACGCGAGCTTTTTGTAAAGCGTCGCATTGGTGGCGTGCGAGGTCACGTTGTCGATCATGACGGTGTAGCCGTCCGCCGACGCCTTCGCCGCGATCTCGCTGCCGACGATGCCGCTCGCGCCGCCGCGGTTGTCCACGACCACCTGTTGGCCGAGCAGTTCGGTGAGCTTTTGCGCGATCGGACGCGCCAGCATGTCGGTGCCCCCGCCGGCCGGCCACGGCACGATCACGCGCACCGTTTTCAACGGATAGACGCCGGTTTGGGCCTGCGCGGCGCCCGCGAGCAACGCTGCCGATATCGCGAACAACCACACCGCTGAATCTTTCCGCATAAACTGCATGGCCATCCTCCGTGGGTCAAATTGCGCCGCCGCTGCACAAGCTTTCGACCTCGGTGTCCGAGAAGCCGAACTCGCGCAGCACCTCTTGCGTTTGCTCGCCGCGGTCGGGCGCGGCACTTTTCAGCCGGCTTGGCGTGCGCGACAGTTCGACCGGCTGTCCGACGAGTTCAATCGTGCCGCGCGCGGGATGCTCGACCTGCTGCGCGATGCCGAGCGCCTTGACCTGCTCGTCGGCAAACACTTCATCGATGCTGTAAATGGGCCCGCATGGCACGCCGGCCCGATTGAGTACTTCCACCCATTCCCCGCTGCCGCGCGTGGCCAGGCGTTCGGCCAGACGCGCATTGAGCGTCGCGCGATTCCGGGAACGCGCCTCGGCCGTAGCGTAATCCGGATGCGGAACGAGCGATTCGAGGTCCAGAACCTTGCACAGGCGCACCCAGGTATCTTGTCCCGCCGTCGCGATATTGATATAGCCGTCCGCGGTGTGGAAGACGCCGGTCGGAATGATGGTCGGATGGTCGTTGCCGGACTGCTGCGCTACTTCGCGGTCCATGAGCCACCGCGCCGCCTGAAAGTCGAGCATGAAAATCTGCGCCTGGAGCAGCGAAGTCTGCACCCATTGCCCGCGGCCCGATGTCTCGCGTTCCAGCAACGCGACCAGCACCCCGAGCGCGCAGAAGAGGCCCGAAGAAAGGTCGGCGAGCGCCGTGCCGACCCGCACCGGGCCCTGGCCCGGCAGACCGGTAACCGACATGATGCCTCCCATGCCCTGCAGGATCTGATCGAAGCCCGGACGGTCCCGGTACGGTCCGCTTTGCCCGAATCCCGAGATGCTGCCGTAAACAATGCGTGGATTAATCGCCTGCAGAGATTCGTAATCGATGCCCAGCCGGAACTTCACGTCGGGCCGGAAATTTTCAAGCACGACGTCGGCCGCGGCCACCAGTCGCTTGAAGGTTGCGACGCCCGCCGGCGATTTGAGATTCAGCGTAATGCTGCGTGTGTTGCGGTGAAGGTTCTGGAAGTCGGGGCCGTGACGCTTGCCACCCAGTTCCTCGCCGGTGTCCGTGCCGGGCGTTTCGACGCAGATGACGTTCGCGCCCCAGTCCGCAAACTGGCGTGCCGCCGTGGGTCCGGCACGAACGCGGGTGAGGTCCAGAACGGTATAGCGGCCCAGCGCGGCAGAGGCGACGTTGCGTGGCATCAGTTTAGCTCCGGAGAATCGTTCGGCAGGCCGGCATCATTCCGCGCGTATGCCCGCGTCCCTGATAATTTTCGACAGCTTGGGAATTTCGGCGCCGATGAAAGCGGAAAACTGCACGGGGGTGCTGCCGACCGGCTCGGCGAATTGAGCAGCCGCCAGGCGCTCGCTCACTTCGGGCGTGCGAAGGATACGCTCGATTTCATCGCGAATTTTGTGGATCACGGGCGCCGGCGTGCGAGCCGGCGCCAGTAACCCGTACCATTCGTTGATTTCCACCGCGGCAAGCCCTTGTTCCGTGAACGTCGGAATATCGGGCGCCGCTTTCTGCCGCTGGCCGCCCGTTACCGCCAGGCCCTTCAGTTTGCCGGCTTTGAACTGAGGCACCACCGAAGCCGGGCTGCTGAACATGAGTTGCACCTGGCCGCCGAGCAGATTACCGAGAGCGTCTCCGGCTCCTTTGTACGGCACGTGGACGATGTCGACTTTCGTTGTGGCCTTGAGCAACTCGCCCGCGAGATGTGAAATCGCGCCGACGCCGAACGACGCGTAGGAAAGCTTGCCCGGCTGGCTGCGCGCAAGCGCGATCAGCTCGCGCGCGTCGCGTGCCTGCACCGCCGGATGCGCCGAGAGCACGACCGGAACAATTGCGATCAATGTTATCGGCGCGAAGTCCCTCTGGGTGTCGTACGGCAACTTGCTGTAGAGGCTCGGATTGACGTTGTGGCTGCCCGAGCCCATGACCAGGGTGTAGCCGTCGGGCGTCGCTTTTGCCGCGATGTCGGAACCCAGTATGCCCGCCGCGCCAGGGCGGTTGTCAACGACCACTTGCTGCCCCCAGGCATCCGCCAGCTTCTGTCCGAACAATCGCGTGACGAAGTCGGTACCGCCGCCAGCCGCAAAGGGCACGATCATGCGGATGGGCTTGGCCGGGTAGCTCTGCGCGTGCGCCCACGAGACGAGCGAGCAGCAGATCAGGCAGCACAGCAGGCGGGGCATTGCGATTACCTCATGGATGGATGACTGCCACCAGTCTACACGGTAGAATTCGCGCTGAGAACCGCCGCGACGATAGCCACCCATCCACGCCTGAATAAATGAAGCTCACCCTGCTAGGTACCGGCACGCCGACGCCGTCGTTGAAGCGCGCGAGTTCCAGTTACCTCTTCGAGATCGGCTCCGACGTTATCCTCATGGACCACGGTCCGGGTGCGCACAACCGGCTGCTGGAAGCGGGTAAGCGCGCGGTCGATGTGACGCATGTCTTTTTCAGCCACCTGCATTACGATCACTGCCTCGATTTCGTGCGTCTTTTCATGACGCGCTGGGACCAGGGCGCCGACCGCATCCCCGAACTGAAAATATTCGGACCGCCGCCCATCAGGCGCATGTGCGAGCAATTGTTCGGCGCAGACGGCGCATTTGCGCCCGATCTCAATGCGCGGATCAAGCATCAGGGCTCAATCGACGTCTTTGTCGCGCGCGGCGGCACGCCGCCACGCAAGTGGCCGCGCCCCGAGATCACCGAACTGAAATCGGGCGACAAGATCGAGGGTAAGGGCTGGACGCTCACCGTCGCGCCCGCGTCGCATGTGCAGCCGTACCTCGAGTGCTATGCCTACCGCATCGACAGCACGGGGGGCTCGGTGTGCTATTCGGGCGACAGCGGCGGGGTGGCGCCGGCGTTGATCGAGCTCGCGCGCGGCTGCGACGTGCTCGTCCACATGAACCATTATTTCAGCGGCACCGAGCCGACCGACATTTACCGTATGGTGTGCGGCAATCACGAGGATGTGGCGCAGGTCGCCAAAGCGGCCGGCGTGAAGACGCTGGTGCTCACGCACTTTCTGGAGCAGATCGACCAGCCCGGCATGCGCGAGCATATCGTGCGCGAAATCGCCAAGACTTTCGAGGGTCATATCGTGTGGGGCGAGGACTTGATGGAAGTGCCGGTGGGCGGTCCCAAGATGTTCAGGATGGAATAAGCGTACAGGAGCCCGCATGGACCAGCCCGCTTTCGCGATGATCAAAGTGCCCGCCGAGCGCACCATGGCCAAGCCGCGCCGCACCGGGATCACCATGATGATCGACTGGGGCCTGCCGCTCGCTCAGCAGGCGGATTATCTCGAGATGTCGGGCCGCTTCATCGACCTTGCCAAGATAGCGGTAGGCTCGGTACGGGTTTATGGCGAGCAGCAGTTGCGGCGCAAGGTTGCGCTCTACAAGGACCACGGCGTGCGTTGCTTCGTGGGCGGCGGCATAGTCGAGCGGTTGTTCGCGCTCGACGGACCGGATGCGCTCACTCCATTCTTCAAGGAGATGCGGCGAGTGGGTATCGACATCGTCGAGATTTCGGACAATTACGTCACGCTCGATCGCGACGAGCGCTTTCGTCAGACCGGACTCGCGCGCGATGCTGGACTCGCGGTTTTCGGCGAGATCGGCTCCAAACACGACCATTCCGGCGCCGAGTTCCTGCTGGGACAGGCACGCGATTGTTTCGACGCCGGTGCCGAAATGCTGATCGTCGAGGGTTACGAACTGGTCGCGGACGGGCGGCCGAAAAGTGAATTGATCGCAGCGTTGCGCGAGGGGCTGGATTTCTCCCGTGCGCTGTTCGAACTGCCAGGGCCGTGGATCAGCGGGGTGGACGCGTCGCAGGTGCAGGACCTGAAAAAATTCCTGATCGGGGAATTCGGGCCCGACGTGTCGATCGGCAACATCATGCCGGAGGATATATTCGAAACCGAGATGTCGCGCCAGGGGATGGGGGTCGTGCAACCGACGCGCGTGGCCTGGCGATGATTGCAGGTCTGACTCCCCACCCGGGCGCTGTGCGTTTCATCGTCCCGGCGATTGCGGTAACCTAGCGCGGTGCTTTTTCCGACGCCGCGCCTCCCTGCTTGAAGATCGCCGACATCCGCGCCACCGTCGTCACGGTGCCCACGCTCTTCCCCTACGGCTTCTCGCAGGGCTGGTCCGACGGCTTCACGCGCACCATCCTCGAGGTGGTGACCGATGACGGGCTCATCGGTCTGGGCGAGGTGCCCTACGCCAAGTCGGCGACCATGATCCGCGACCGATTCCTGCCCCGACTCAAGGGTCTGCGCATCGAGGAGATCGAAACCGCGCGTCGGCGCTGCGTGAAGCAGCACAACGATTTCGGCGGTTTCAGGGACGCCTCTGAAGAAGTGTGCTTCGCCGG
>JANNPG010000237.1:0-35048 GCA_031399805.1 Betaproteobacteria bacterium
CCCACACGAGATTGAACTCGACGTAGCGTCCGCGGCGGCAGGCCTGCCAGTCGCGCTCGCGCTCGCCGTACGGCAGGTCCTTGCGCCGCTCGAGGATCGGCGCGTAGGCGTCGAGGAAATGGTCGCCGACGCTTTGCTGCAAGCTGAAGCACGTCGCGAAATCAGGCGTATTGAGGTCGTCGAAGAATATGCCGCCGATGCCGCGCGGCTCCAGGCGATGCTTGAGATAGAAGTAGTCGTCGCACCACTTCTTGTAACGTGGATAACACTCGGCGCCAAACGGATTGAGCGCATCCTGGCAGGCGCGGTGGAAATGGATCGCGTCTTCCACGAATCCATAGTACGGGGTCAGGTCCATGCCGCCGCCGAACCACCATGCGGGCGGCGCGTCTCCGGCCGGCGCATGCGCCACGAAGAAACGCACGTTCATATGGACGGTCGGCGCATAGGGATTGCGCGGATGCAGCACCAGTGATACCCCCAGCGCGTCCCAGTTGCGCCCAACGAGTTCGGGGCGTGATGCGGTTGCCGACGGCGGCAGATTCTTACCCGTCACGTGCGAGAAATTGACCCCGCCGCGCTCGAACACCCTGCCTTCTTCGATGACGCGGCTCACGCCGCCACCGCCTTCGGCGCGCTGCCAGTTGTCGCTGCGGAAGGGCGCGCCGTCGATCGCCGCGAGCCGCGCGACGATGCGCTGCTGCAGATCGGTCAGGTAATTTTTGACTGCGGTGAGGTCCATGCTGGCTGCGATTTTCAGGGCTTGTCGCCCGGTTCAACCTGGAAAAAGCAGGTAACCGCCGATGGACGCCGATTAACGCCGATGAGAATTCTTGCTTCCGTTTCTTTTCGGAATTTTTTGGGTATATCTGCGTTCATCGGCGGTTCCGTCATATTTTTTGGATAGCCTCTAGTTCTTTTTGAGGCCGAGCAACTGCATCATCTGCGCAATCTCGGCGTCTTCCCTGGCAACTACTTTTCCAAACTCGGCCGCTGGCAGGAACGCCGCGTTCACCGCCAGGCGCTCGCACGATTTCACGAATTCGGGGCTTGTAACAGTCTTGCGAACTGCGTCCTCGAGCCGGGCGACGATTAGCTTCGGCGTGCCCTTGGGAACCGCAATGCCGCGCCACAGCTCGGCGCCGATGTTGATGCCCTGCTCGCGGGCGGTCGGGACCTCCGGAAAAGCGGCGTCGCGTTTCACGCTCAACGCAGCCAGCACCCGCAGGCTGCCGGCCTTGACATGGGATATCAGCGCGCTCGGCAGCTGCACGACCGCCTGCACGTGCCCACCGAGCAGGCTCGGGACCACTTGTGCGGCGCCAAACGGCACGTCCACCACCTCCGCGCCCGCCGCCCGGAACAGCGCTATCGAAGTCATATGGGTGTGGCTGCCAACGCCGGAATTGCCGACGGTGATCTTGCCCGGGGTCGCCTTGGCAGCGGCAACGAACTCGCGCAAATCCTTCCACGGCGCGTCGGCCTTGACCACCAGCAACGGCGTTTCCACCTGCACCTGCGCCACCAGATCGAGCCCCTTGTAGTCGAACGCGAGCATGCCGGAATGATAACTGGTCGAGATCGAGTTCGAGTTCCACACGATGTGATGACCGTCCGGCGCCTGCGCGGCCAGGTATTTGTAGCCGATCGCGCCGCCCGCGCCGGGGCGGTTCACCACCACGATGTTGGTGTTGAGCTGCCGCGACATGCCCTCGGCGAGCACGCGTGCGGTCACGTCGGCCGAGGTGCCGGCCGGGAACAACACGGTCATCTGGATCGGCCGTCCGGCAGGAAATTCCTCCTGTGCATACGCGCCCGCCAGCGCGCATGCCGCAATCGCAATGCCGGCGGCGATGCGCGCGCCAAATCCAACCCTCGAATGTCGCGGTGTGTGCATGATCTCTCCTCCGGTAATTCGGGTGCGCGCCGAGGCGACGCGCGCTTTTTTTAGATGCGCACCCGCGCCAGGCACGCTACCGTGACCGCGGGCGTGATAGACAAATGATTCTAGCATGCGCCCCTGCCGCATCCGGCGCGGGAGGCGCGGCGTCAGTGGCGCTCGCCCAAAGAGTCCGTAACATAATGCAACGCACACGTGTTTCATTATGTTACGGACTCTAAGCACCGCTAATCGGTGCGGCGTTTACCCTGCGCGTCAATTGCACGGTGTCCAATATCGCGCCGCATCTGCATGCCGTCGAAGCATATGGGCTCTGCCATCGCATACGCGCGGCGTTGCGCCGTTTTTACATTATGGCCGAGCGCGGTCACGCACAGCACCCGGCCGCCGCTCACGACGACCTGCTTGCCGTTCATCGCCGTGCCGGAGTGAAACACATGATAATCGTCGCCTGGCGGTGGTAGGCCGGTGATGGCATCGCCCTTGCGCGGCGCGTCGGGGTAACCGCAAGCCGCGAGCACGACGCCCAATGCGGCACGCGGGTCCCACTCGACTTCGACTTTATCGAGCGTGCCGGCGAGCGCGTGATCGAGGAGCGCCACGAGATCGCTTTTCATGCGCAGAATAATCGGCTGGGTTTCCGGGTCGCCCAGCCGGCAGTTGAACTCGACCACATGCACCTGCCCCGCCTGGCCTATCATCAGGCCGGCGTAGAGAAAGCCGACAAATGGCATGCCGTCCTCCTCCATGCCGGCGATCGTCGGCTGGATGACTTCGCGCATCACTTTTGCATGCACACTGGGCGTCACTACCGGCGCCGGCGAATACGCGCCCATGCCGCCGGTATTCGGCCCCGCGTCGCCGTCCTGCAGTCGCTTGTGGTCCTGGCTCGTCGCCAGCGCCAGCGCGTGCCTGCCGTCGACCATGACGATGAAGCTCGCTTCCTCGCCGTCGAGAAAATCCTCGATCACGACGCGCGCGCCGGCCGCGCCCATCTTGTTGCCGACGAGCATCATGTCGACCGCGTCGTGCGCCTCTTTAGCGTCGCTCGCCACCACCACGCCCTTGCCGGCGGCCAGACCGTCGGCTTTGATCACGATCGGCGCGCCGCGTTGATCGATGTAGCGGTGCGCGGCATTCGCATCAGTGAAGGTCTGATAGGCGGCAGTCGGAATGTGATGGCGCTGCATGAACGCTTTGGCGAAATCCTTGGAGCTCTCGAGTTGCGCGGCGCGCTGGGTGGGGCCGAATATTCTGAGTCCCGCGGCGTGAAACGCGTCCGCAACCCCGGCGGCAAGCGGCGCCTCCGGTCCGACCACCGTCAGCGCGATCTGCTCTTGTTGGGCGAACCCGATGAGCTGTGAGTGGTCCGCAAGGTCGACGTTCTCCACGCCGTCCTCGAGTGCGCTACCGGCGTTGCCCGGCGCCACGAAAACTTTCGACACGCGCGGCGACTGCGCGAGCTTCCATGCCAGCGCATGTTCGCGCCCGCCGCCGCCGATGACGAGCAGTTTCATGCGCCAGTGAGGCGTGAGGCGTGAGGCGTGAGGGGTCTGGCGTAAGCCGAAACGGCTACGACGTATTGCGCCGCACCGCGGCGCTCCGCCTCACCCCTCACGCCTCACGCCTCTCGCATTTTCGGCGCGTCAGTGCCGAAAATGCCGGTGACCGGTGAACACCATCGCGATGCCGCGCTCGTCGGCCGCGGCAATCACTTCCTGGTCGCGCAGGCTGCCGCCGGGTTGTATCACGGCGATGGCCCCGGCCTCGGCGACGACATCGACACCGTCGCGAAACGGAAAAAAAGCGTCCGACGCCACGACCGAACCCGCCAGCGAAAGACCGGCGTTCTTCGCCTTGATCGCCGCAATGCGCGCCGAATCGATGCGGCTCATCTGGCCCGCGCCGACGCCCAGCGTGCGGCCTTTGCCGCAAAATACGATGGCATTGGATTTCACGAACTTGGCGACGCGCCACGCGAACAGCAGATCGTCCCGCTGCAGATCAGTCGGTTGCTTTTTCGTCACGACTCTGAGGTCCGCCGCGCCGATGCTGAATTTATCGGGCGTTTGCACGAGCAGCCCGCCGCCGACGCGTTTGTAATCGCAACGCAACGCGTTCACGAAGTTCCCCTCGCCCTCAGGAAGAGAGGCCAGGGGTGAGGGTGGGTTCCCATCTCGTCCCAAAGATACTTCAAGCACGCGCACGTTGTCTTTTTTGGCGAGTACGGCCTGCGCGTCCGCCGACACTTCGGGCGCGATCAGGACTTCGACGAACTGTTCGGCCACAGCAGCAGCGGTCGCCGCATCGAGCTCCCGATTGAACGCGATGATGCCGCCGAACGCCGAGGTCGGATCGGTCGCGAAGGCGAGGCGGTAGGCGTCAAGCGGATGGGACGCGATGGCCACGCCGCACGGATTCGCATGCTTGATAATCACGCACGCCGGTTGCGCGAAGGTCTTCACGCACTCCCATGCCGCGTCGGCATCGGCGATGTTGTTGTAGGAAAGTTCCTTGCCCTGGCGCTGCGCGTAGCGGGCGAGGCTGCCCGGCGCGGAATCGAGGTCCTTGTAAAACGCCGCGTTCTGATGCGGATTCTCGCCATAACGCAGCGTTTGCGCGAGTTCGAAATTGAGGTTCAGGCGCCGCGGAAAAGCAGCGCGCGCGCCGTCGGCGCCGAGCGCGGTCAGGTAGTTGCTGATCGCGCCATCGTACGCGGCGGTGTGCGAGAAAGCTTTTTGCGCGAGCGTGAAACGCGTCGTCTCACCGACTGCGCCATTCGCCGCGCGCATTTCGGCGAGTATTACGCTGTAATCGGCGGGGTCTGTTATCACCGCGACATGGGCATGATTCTTGGCCGCGCTGCGCACCATCGCGGGTCCACCAATGTCGATGTTCTCGATGGCTTCTGCGAGCGTGCAGCCCGCACGCGCGACCGTCTGGCTGAAAGGATACAGATTGACCACCACCAGATCGATCGGCGCTATGCCGGCGCCATTGATGGCGCTGACATGCGCGGGAACATCGCGCCGCGCCAGTATCCCGCCGTGAATTTTCGGGTGCAGCGTCTTGACGCGGCCGTCGAGCATTTCCGGAAAGCCGGTGTGGTCGGACACCTCGGTTACGCTGATACCGCCGTCCCGCAACAACTTCGCCGTGCCGCCGGTGGACAACAGTGAGACGCCGAAACCGGCCAGGCCGCGCGCGAATTCAATAAGCCCGGTCTTGTCGGAAACGCTGAGCAGCGCGGTTTTGATGACAGACATGGAGCGGGATTCAGGATTCAGGATTCAGAAAAATGCAACCCGGTTAATCGTGCCTTACTGAATCCCGAATCCTGAATCCTAGCCCTTAATCCCGTGGGCTTTCATTTTCTTGCGCAACGTGTTGCGATTGATGCCCAGCACCTGCGCGGCGTGCGACTGATTGCCGCGCAACTTGTGCAATACCGATTCGAGCAGCGGCTTTTCCACGCTGTTGATTACCATGTCGTAGACGCCGCGCGCCTTCTCCCCGTCCAGATCCTTGAAATAACCCTCGATGGCCTTGCGCACGGAGCGCGCCATTTCATTCTCGTTCATCATCATGCCGCGAGTTCCTCAATATAAGTAAGCCGCTGGCCATAGCCGGCCAGTTCCCCGAAAAATTCGACGACCGCCGCCAGCTGCTCGGCGCAGGTCAGTAATTGATTCATCGCGTGCCGAAACGCCGCCGAACCCGCGAGCCCCTTGGTGTACCACGAGATGTGCTTGCGCGCCATGCGCACCCCGGTGTGTTCGCCATAGAAGGCGTAAAGATCGTGCAGGTGCGCGACCAGCACGCGATGGATTTCCGCGACCTCCGGCGGCGGCAAATGCGCGCCGGTCTTAAGATAATGCTCGATCTCGCGGAATATCCACGGCCGGCCCTGTGCCGCGCGCCCTATCATCACCGCATCGGCGCCGGTGTAGGCGAGAACGTGCCTGGCTTTTTCCGGCGTCGTGATGTCGCCGTTGGCGATCACCGGGATGCGCACCGCGGATTTGACCGCGGCTATCGTGTCGTATTCGGCATCTCCGGTGTAAGCGCAGGCGCGCGTGCGGCCGTGTACCGCGAGCAACTGTATGCCGGCGTCCTCGGCGAGCCTCGCCACGCTGACCGCGTTGCGGTTGCCGCGGTCCCAGCCGGTGCGTATCTTGAGCGTGACCGGAACGCTCACCGCGCGCACCACCGCCTGCACGATGCGCCTGACCAGCGGCTCGTTCTGCAGGAGTGCTGAGCCCGCCATCACGTTGCACACTTTTTTCGCCGGGCAGCCCATGTTGATGTCGATGATCTGCGCGCCCTGGTCGACGTTGTATTGCGCGGCCTCGGCCATCATGGCCGGATCGGCGCCCGCAATCTGCACGGAGATCGGATCGACTTCGCCTTCGTGATTGGCGCGGCGGCGGGTTTTCTCGCTGCCCCACAACAGCGAGTTGCTGGCGACCATTTCCGACACCGCCATGCCCGCGCCCATGCGCTTGCACAACTGGCGAAACGGCCGGTCGGTGACACCCGCCATCGGCGCAACCACCAGATTGTTCTTGAGCTGATAAGGACCGACGCGCATGGGCTGGATGAATTTTTATCGCTGCGAAAATTCGGGGAAAGGGCGTAATTGTAATCGCCTCGCCGCGGCAAGAAAAGCGCCACGTGCAAAAATGTTTTTACTTAGCCGTGAACCCCGAACATCATGCGGCGCACCAGAAAATTTTTCGCGGGCGGAAATCCGTTCAACACGACGAGCCCCGCGCCGCACAGTCGATCCAGCAACGGGATGTCGTTGGAAAACAACCGGATCAGCGTGTCCGTGAATAAAATGGTCGCGGTTCGATCAAAACGTCGTTGCGAGAAATAGGCATTCAGCATGGTCGTGTTCCCGGGATCGCGCGCGTCGCGCGCCGCCAGCGCAAGCTCCCAGGCGTCACGCAAGCCGAGATTGAATCCCTGGCCCGCGACCGGATGCAAGGTTTGTGCGGCATTGCCGACGAGCACGGTGCGCGGCGCCACTGCCCGCCGCGCATATCGGAGGACGAGGGGAAACACCTGCCGCTTGCCCGGCGCACGGAATGCGCCGAGCGCCGGGCCGAAAGTCGCGCCCAACTGCGCGCAAAACCCGGCATCGTCGAGCGCCGCCAATTCGCCGGCGCGATCCGGGCGCGCGGTCCATACCAGCGACCAACCGCGCCGGGTTGGCAATAATGCGAGCGGGCCGTCACGCGTAAACCGTTCAAAAGCACGGTTTCGGTGCGGCTCATCGCTTGTCACATCACAAACCAGTGCCGACTGCCGGTAATCGCGCTGCTCGATATGCGCCAATTGCAGGTGCTCGCCACCGTCGGCAATCGCGATCAGGCGTGCGTCAAGTTGCCGCGTGACGCTGCCGCAATCGACGATTACAGCCGCTGAATTTGCGCCGCCTTCGACCTCGCGTGCGGTGCAGCCCGGCATGACGTCCGCCCCGCTGCCCGCCAGCGCGGTGGCGAGCGAGCGCTGCAGCGCGACGTAGCTGACGACATAACCGAGCGCCGGCACTTGCGCTTCTGCCGCACTCAACTCGACCCGGCCGAAACGCTGTTGCTGCGACACCACAATATGCTCGATCGGCGTGACGTCCGGCAGCGCCTGCCACGCGCCGAGCCGCTCCAGGATAAGGCGGCTGCCGTGCGACAGCGCAATCATGCGCTCGTCGTCGCTGCCGGCGCGCGCCCGCGCCTCGAGCAGTGCCACGCGGTGGGCGCCGCCGCGCAGACCCAGCGCCAGCGCGACACCCACGGGGCCGCCGCCCGCGATGACGATGTCGTAGTCTTCAGCCACGCATCAAGGCTTCGTAACCGTCAGCCACGCATCAGGGCTTCGATGTCGGCGACCGTTTTGGGCGCCGCCTGCGTCAGCACTTCATGGCCGCTCGCGGTGACCGTCACGTCGTCCTCGATGCGGATGCCGATGTTAGCATAGTGTCCCGGCACGCCGTCACCGGCGCGGATATAACAGCCCGGTTCCACCGTCAGCACCATGCCGGGCTCAAGCTTGCGCCAGTCGCCGTCACGCTTGTATTCACCCGCGTCGTGCACGTCAAGTCCGAGCCAATGCCCGGTGCGGTGCATGTAGAATTTCTTGTAATCGCCAGTTTCGATCACCTTGTCGACGCTGCCCTCGCACAAACCGAACCCGATCAAGCCCTGCGCGAGCACGCGCACCGCGGCGTCATGCGGCGCATTCCACGGCGCCCCCGGCGCGACCTGCGCGATCGCCGCCGTTTGCGCCGCCAGCACGAGCTGGTAGACATCGCGCTGCGCGGCGCTGAACTTGCCGCTGACCGGAAACGTGCGGGTGATGTCGGAAGCATAACCGTCGACTTCACAGCCGGCATCGATTAACAGCAGCTCGCCGGCGTTGAGCACCGCATCGTTGCGCACGTAATGCAGCACGCAGGCATTGGCGCCGCCGGCGACGATCGACGTGTAGGCCGGCGCTTGCGCGCCGCCGCGCCGGAATTCGTGCAGCAATTCGGCTTCGATCTCGTATTCGGCGCGGCCGGGCCGCGTCGCGCGCATCGCGCGCTGGTGGGCGGCGGTCGAAATTTGCGCTGCGCGCCGCATCGTCGCCAGTTCGTGCTCATCCTTGACGAGCCGCATGTCGTCGAGGAGCGTGCGCACGTCGGTGATCGTTTCCGGAGCGCCGACGCCGTTGCGAACCTGGGCGCGAACCGCATTGAGCCAGCCCAGCACGCGCGCGTCCCACGGCTCGTCGTGACCAAGATGGCAGTATAGCTGCGGCTGGTCCGCGAGCAGTTTGGGCAGCGCGGCATCGAGTTCACCGATGAGCTGACAGTCGTCAAAGCCGAACACCGCGCGCGCCGCCTCGGGGCCGTAACGGAAGCCGTCCCAGATTTCGCGTTCGTTGTCCTTGCCGCGACAGAACAGCAGGCTTCTGGGCGCGTCGCCCGCGATCAATACCAGCACCGACTCGGGCTCGGTAAAGCCCGTCAGATAATAGAAATAACTGTCGTAGCGATACGGGTAATGCGAGTCGCGATTGCGCGTTCGTTCCGGCGCCGTCGGGATAACGGCGATACCCCGCTGCATGCGCTGCGCGAGCCGTGCGCGGCGTTGCGCGTAGACCGGAGAAACGCCGTCGGTAGTGCGAGGATCGGACATGCGCGAATTATACGCCGCGCGACGCGTGACGCTGCCTAGCCGGCGGCGAGTTCGCGGTCGAGCTGGGCGAGGCGCGCGGGCGTGCCGATATCGCGCCAGCGCCCGGCATACTGTTCGCCGCTCACACGTCCCGCCGCGATAGTTTCGCGCAAGAGCGGCGCGAGTTTCGCCTGGGCGCCGCGCGCAATGCCGCCGAACATGGCGGGGCGATACGCGGCGATGCCGCTGAACGTAAGGCGCGCGCCATCCGGCGCTACTTTTCCCTCGCGCAACGCGAAATCGCCGGCCGTGTTGTGGTCGGGATTGTCGACCAGTACCAGATGAGCGGCAAAGTCCTGCCGTTGCAGGCGTTCAACCGCGCACGCGAGCTGCGCATAATCGTAGTCGCTGAAAACATCCGCGTTAACCGCGGCGAACGGTGCGTCGCCCAGCAACGGCAGCGCGTAGGCGATGCCGCCGGCGGTGTCGAGTGCCTCGGCTTCACGCGAAAAGACAATTTCCACCCCGAAACGCGCGCCGTTGCCGAGCGCCTCTTCGATTAATCCGCCAAGGTGTGCGCAATTGATGACGATCTGGCCAAAGCCGGCGGCGGCCAGTTTTTCGAGGTGCCGGACAATCAGCGGTTTGCCGCCCACAACGAGCAGCGCTTTGGGGATTTTGTCGGTCAGCGGGCGCATGCGCTCGCCGCGCCCGGCAGCCAGAATAATCGCTTTCATCCGTGGTCCCGCGGCGGGTGCATTGTTAATCCGGCACTGCGCGTCCCTGTGCAAGCGGGGTCGCCGTCAAAATGTGTAGCCTACGCTCGCTCGCGCCGCACCTTCAATCTCGTCAAGCAGGGTGAGCAGCGGTTTGAATTCACCGTAGCGTGCGGCGACTGCGCGCACATAGCCGAGAAAGCGCGGCGTATCCTCGAGATAGCCGCTTTTGCCGTCCCGGTAATGCAGGCGCGCAAATATGCCGAGCACTTTGAGGTGACGCTGCAGGCCCATCCATTCGAAGTCGCGGTAGAAATCGCCGAAATCGGCGGCGACCGGTAAACCGGCGCGTTTCGCCTTGTCCCAGTAACGCGCCGTCCAGTCGAGCACGCGTTCCTCGTCCCAACTCACGAACGCGTCTTTGAACAACGACGCCACATCGTAAGTGATGGGGCCGTAGACCGCATCCTGAAAGTCGAGTATCCCCGGGTTTGGCGCGCATACCATCAGATTGCGCGGCATGTAATCGCGGTGCACATAGACAGCCGGCTGCGCCAGGTTGTTTTTCAGGATCAGCGCGAACACTGCGTCCAGCACCTCCTCCTGCGCGGAATTGAGCGTGAGTCCGCGGTGACGGCGCACGTACCAGTCCGGAAATAGCCGCAGTTCGCGCGTGAGCAGCGCATGGTCGTATGCCGGCAGCACGCCGGGTTTGCTCGCGAGCTGCCAGCGCAGCAACGCGTCGATTGCGTCGCCAAAGAGCGCGGCGGCGGTGGCGCCGTTAAGCGCCTGCAGATAACCCGCCGTGCCGAGGTCGGACAGCAGCAGAAAACCGCGCGCGAGGTCCTGCGCGATCACGCGCGGCACGTTCAACCCGGCCTGCGCCATCAATCCTGCGACGTGCACGAAAGGCCGGCAATCCTCGTGCGCGGGCGGCGCGTCCATTGCAATCAACGATTGCCCCCCGGTGCGCACGCGAAAATAGCGCCGGAAGCTCGCATCCGCCGACGCCGGCTCGAGCGCGAGCGGCGACGCATTCAACTCAATTTCGAGCCAGTGTTGCAGTTCGCTCCGTCGGTCCACGCGGCGCATTGCCTAATTCGGGAAAGTGTGCGATTTTATCACTCCTCTCCCACCACACTGACAATGAAATTCTTCCACTGCAAACCGCTGGTCCTGCTGCTGCTGTGCGCTTGTGATTGCGCCGCCGCAGCGGATGACGGCGTCCTCGGCTTGAAACCCGGCGGCGGGGGACTTGAGCTCAAGCTGCAGCCTTTTTTCATCCGTATCCCGTCCACCAACAAGGACACGGTGCCTTTGTTCGTCGATGCTGACAACATCCAGGGCCACCACGAGCGGGAAATCGAGGCGGAAGGCACAGTGCGCCTCAGGAAGCGCGGCAAGGCGGTCTACGCGGACTGGCTGCGGTTCGACAAGCAGGAGAATGGAATTCATGCGCGGGGCAACGTCCGTCTCGAGCAGCGCGGCGATGTCATGGACGGCACCGAACTCAACTTCAATCTCGATACCGAGCGCGGCGCCCTGGAAAAGCCCAAGTACCGGGTACAGGTCAATGCCACCCAGGGTCGCGGCGAGGGCGAGCGGCTGGTGTTTGAGGGAGAAAACAAATACCGGATGCTCGGCGGCAGTTACACAACGTGCGAGGTCGGCAACAACGACTGGTTCGTGCGCGCCAAGGATTTCGAGATCGACAAGGATCGCCAGATCGGCACCGCGCACCACGCGCGCGTCGAGTTCCTCGGTATGCCCATACTGTACTCGCCCTACTTGAGTTTTTCACTCGATCGCCAGCGCAAATCGGGCCTCCTGACGCCGACCTTAGGCACGACCGGCAATTCAGGCTACGAATTCTCGATACCTTATTACTGGAATATCGCGCCCAACCGCGACGCGACCTTCACGCCGCGCGTCATGTCCAAGCGCGGCGTCATGCTCAGCAGCGAGTTTCGCTACCTCGACTCCGCGTATAACGGAGACTTACGCTATGAAGTGCTGCCGAACGACCGCGTGCGCGGCGGCGACAGCCGATCTGCGATGTCCGTGCGCCACCTCCAGGATATCGGGGGCGGCTGGACGGGCAGCGTGGATGTGCAGCGAGTCTCTGACAGTAACTACTTTACCGATTTGTCGACACAGATCGCGGCGACGTCGCAGGTGATATTGCCCCGCCAGGGAGCCCTGTCCAAGACCGGCAGCTGGTGGAACGACGGCACCTACGGCTTTTCCGCCGCGGTGCAGCGCTGGCAGACGCTGCAGACAGACCCGCTGAACCCGGTCACGCAACCGTACAACCGAAGCGCGTTGACGCTGAACGCCGCCAAGCAAAATCTGGGGCCTGCGGATTTTGACTTTACGAGCAGCCTGATCGCATTCACCCAACCGACGTTAATCAACGGCAAGCGCGCTGTCGCGTACCCCAGCGTCAGCGTACCACTGCAATCGTCATATGCCTATGTGACGCCGAAGGTCGGCATGCATATCACCCGCTACGACTTCGACCAGACGAATACGACGGTGGGTGACCAAACCCGGGCGCTACCGATTTTTTCAACGGACACCGGCGTGGTGTTTGAACGCAATATGGCGTTGTCCGGTCAGAACCTGCTGCAGACGCTCGAGCCCAAAATTTATTACGTCTACATTCCAACACGCAATCAAAATCAGTACCCTAATTTTGACAGCGGGCAGAAAACCGTCAACTTCGCCACGTTGTTTTCGGAAAATCAGTTCAGCGGCAATGATCGCATCAACGATGCCAATCAGGTCACGGCCGGCGTGACCTCGCGGCTCTTGCAGGAAAACGGCGTCGAGCGTTTGCGCGTCGGACTGGCGGAGCGCTTTTATTTCAAGAGCCAGGAAGTGACGCTGCCCGGAGTCGCGGCGCGTAACAACAACCGATCCGATCTGCTCGCGACACTGGGCGGAACGATCGTGCCGCACTGGACGGCTGAAGCGGGCTGGCAATATACGACCGCGTCGTCGCAAACGCAACGGATCAACGCGGCCGTGCGTTATGAGCCTGAGCCCGGCAAGCTTGTCAATATTGCCTACCGTTATACGAATGGTGCGCTGATTACGGACGCGGGGACGCCGGTTAACGCCAGCCCAACCAATCCCTCGAACACTTTGCGTCAGGTCGATCTCTCGAGCCAGTGGCCGCTTACCCACAGACTGAGCGCCATCGCGCGCTGGAACTATTCCATAGCGGACAGCAGGCTCCTCGAAGGACTCGCGGGCCTGGAATACGACGGGGGTTGTTGGGTGTTTCGGGTAGTCACGCACAGTTTCGCCACCACGTCCTCGACTACGGTCAACTCGGTTTTTATGCAGCTCGAATTGAACGGCCTGTCGAAAATCGGCTCTAACCCGCTGGAACTTCTGCGCCGGAACATTGCCGGCTACTATCGGGCCAGCGGGCAATCGGTGCGCCCCGACAACGATGTTTTTCCGCCGCGCTAGCGGGCACAGAGCAGGTCTGGTATGAAAAGATTCTATGCCCACTTCGTTGCGGTCGTCGTGTGCGTACTGTCCTGCGCGCCGCACGCCTCGGCGCAACAGCCGGCCGCGCGTCGCATCGTGTTACTCGACCGCATCGTGGCGGTGGTCAATCAGGACGTAATTACGCGCCGCGATCTCGATGAACGGCTCAAAGTCGTGGTCGGCCAGCTGCGCCAGCAGGGCACGCCTCCGCCGCCTGCCGAAGTTCTCGAGAAGCAGGTGCTCGAGCGCATGATTTACGCGCACGTGCAGTTGCAACTCGCCAAAGAGACCGGGCTCCGGGTAGACGACAGTCAATTGGACAAAGCGATCGCGCACATCGCCGAAGACAATAAAATCTCGCTCGCGCAGATGCGCGCAACACTCGAGAAGGATGGCGTCCGCTTCGCCAAATTCCGCGAAGACATCCGCGACGAAATTACGATGTCGCGTCTGCGCGAACGCGAGGTCGATAACAAAATCACGATCGCCGACAGCGAGGTCGATAACTTTCTCAAGACCGTGCAATTACAAGATGGCAAATCGGACGAGTTCGATCTGTCGCATATTCTGATCCGCGTTCCCGAACAGGTGAGCCCGGAGCAATTGCGCGAGCGCCGCGAGCGCGCCGAGCAGGCGCTGGCGCAAATCACGAGAGGCGTCGATTTCCGGCAGGTCGTGGCAAGCTACTCCGAAGCGCCCGATGCGGTGCAAGGCGGCGCGATGGGCTGGCGCGAACTGGCGCGGCTGCCGACGCTATTTGCCGATGCCGTAAAGGGGCTCAAGGCCGGGGACGTCAGCGGGGTGCTGCGCAGCCCCAACGGATTGCATATCGTGCGCGTCAACGCACGGCGCGGGCAAAATGCGCCGCTGATCGTGTCCCAGACCCATGTGCGGCACATCCTGATCAAAACCAGCGAAGTGGTGTCGGAGAACGACGCGCGCGAACGCCTGGTCAAACTCAAGGAACGACTCGACAACAACGTGGATTTTGCCGAGCTTGCGCGCCTGCATTCCGAGGATGCCAGCGCCTCGCGCGGCGGCGATCTGGGCTGGATTTCGCCCGGCGATACCGTCCCGGAATTCGAAAAAGCCATGGATGGCCTTAAACCCGCCGAGACCAGCGGTCCGGTGCGCTCGCCGTTCGGCTGGCATTTGATGCAGGTGCTCGAGCGCCGCAACCAGGACATGTCGCAGCAGCAGGAACGACTGCAGGCGCGCATGTCGCTGCGCGCGCAAAAGGCCGATGACGCGTACCAGGAATGGCTGCGCCAGTTGCGTGACAAGGCGTTCGTCGAATATCGCCTTGAAGAAAAATAGCGCGCAAACGACAGCGCGAATTGCTGGGTTGATCGACGCGGCAGTGTTCGCCGCAGGACTCCATGCTTAAACCGGGGACACCCATCATTCATCGTTCAACTCACGCTACTCCGGTCATCGCGCTCACCGCCGGCGAGCCCGCCGGCATCGGGCCCGATTTGTGCGTGCTGCTCGCCCAGCAAGCCCAGACCGAAAAGCTGGTGGTGATCGCCAACGCCGGTCTGCTCGAAGAGCGCGCACGACAACTGGGCCTGCCCTGGCGCAACCTGCCGTTCAACGCGAAAAATGATTCCACTTTCATGCAGGGCGCATTGCCCGTAATCGATGTACCGCTCGCTGCCGCGGTGACTGCCGGTCGCCTTGATCGCGCCAACGCATCCTATGTGCTGCGCACGCTCGAGGTGGCGGTCGATGGCTGTCTAAGCGGACGTTTCGACGCCATGGTCACAGCACCTGTCCATAAAGGCATCATCAACGACGCCGGAAATCCATTTACCGGACACACGGAATTTCTTGCGCAACGCACCGCGGCCCCGCATGTCGTTATGCTGCTGGTAGGCGGCGGCCTGCGCGTCGCGCTCGCCACCACGCATGTCGCGGTGAAAGATATCGCCGCGCACATCACCCGCGTCAGTCTCGAGCAAACGCTGCGCGTGCTGAACCGTGACCTGGCGGCGCGTTTTGGCATTGCCGCACCGCGCATCGCGGTGGCCGGGCTTAATCCCCACGCCGGAGAGTCGGGATACCTCGGACACGAAGAAATCGACATCATCATCCCGCTCGTCGAGTGCTTGCGCCGGGAAGGCATGCAACTGAGCGGGCCGCTGCCCGCGGACACGCTGTTCAACCCCGAACGCCTGCGCGATTTCGACTGTGTGCTCGCGATGTACCACGACCAGGGGCTGCCGGTGCTGAAATTCGCAAGCTTCGGCAGCGGCGTGAACGTCACGCTCGGCCTGCCGATCATCCGCACTTCGGTCGATCATGGCACCGCACTGGATCTCGCCGGCCGCGGCAAGGCCGACGCCGGCAGTTTGCGCGCCGCGATTAAGCTTGCCGCAGCACTTGCCCGTGGCGGAACCTGAACGCCCCCGCGACACGCCGTGAAGCACCAGCCGCGCAAGAGGTTCGGTCAGAATTTTCTGATCGACGAAACCGTGATCGCCGCGATTATCGAGGCAATTCGTCCCGCGCACGGTGAACGCCTCGTGGAAATCGGGCCCGGGCTTGGCGCACTGACGCGCCGGCTGCTTGCCGCTGCCGGCGAACTGCAGGCGATAGAAATAGACCGCGATCTTGCGGCGGCATTGCACCAGGAATTCGGCGCGCGCCTGAATCTGCATGTGACGGACGTGCTGGGCTTCGACTTTGCCACGCTGGGCAACCGGCTGCGCGTTATCGGCAATCTGCCCTACAACATCTCGACGCCGCTGTTGTTTTACCTTGCGGATTGCACCGCGCATATTCATGACATTCACGTCATGCTGCAAAAAGAAGTCGTCGAACGCATGATTGCGGCGCCGGCGGACACCAACTATGGACGGCTGTCGGTGATGCTGCAGTACTGGTTTGCAATGGAAAAGCTGCTCGACGTGCCGGCGGCTGCTTTCCAGCCGGCGCCCAAGGTCGAATCGGCGGTGATACGCCTGATGCCATTGCGCCCGCTGCCCTGTACGGCGCGCGACTACGCCACGTTCGCGCGGGTCGTCGCGGCCGCCTTTTCGCAGCGGCGCAAGACGCTGCGCAATTCGCTCAGGCAATTTGTCGCGCAAGCGGATTTCGACGCGCTGGGAATTGCGCCGACGGCACGCGCGCAGGAATTATCGGTCGCGCAATTCGTCGGCCTCGCCGACCGTGTAAGCCTGGCGGCGCGGTAAACCCTGCGCGGCGGCGGCTTATTGCGCTTTTCTCTGCACCAGCTCTATCTTGTAGCCGTCCGGGTCTTCGGCAAATGCGATTACGGTGCTGCCGTGTCTCATCGGTCCGGCTTCGCGCGTAACTTTGCCGCCGCGTTTCTTGATTTCCGCGCAGGCGCGGTAGGCGTCGTCAACCTCGATCGCAACATGACCAAATCCGGTGCCGACGTCGTAGGCTGTGGTATCCCAATTGTGCGTGAGCTCTATGACAGCCTCGCGCGCTTCGTCACCGTAGCCGACAAACACGTTGGTAAATCGCCCGTCTGGATAATCCTTGCGGCGCAAGAGTTGCATGCCGAGCACCTGGGTATAGAAACCGATTGCGCGGTCGAGGTCGCCGACGCGCAACATGGTATGCAGGACTCTCATACCTGTACCATTTCGAAATCTTCCTTGCGCGCGCCGCATTCTGGACAGGTCCAGTTCATCGGCACTTCCTCCCAGCGCGTGCCGGGCGCTATGCCCTCGTCCGGCAATCCGGCGGCTTCGTCGTAGATGAAACCGCAAATCAGGCACATGTAGGTCTTGAAAACAGTCACGTCAGTTGTGGTTGTCATGATGGATTGCGAGTCGGGTTGAAATGCGGGTTAAAATGTCATTTTAGCGATACCCTCCGCATTTGAACAATAAATCCTGCCTGTAGCATGGATCCAGCAGCGCTATCCGCCCTGCCGCCGATCGTGCTCGCCTTCGCAGCGAGCGATCCGAGCGGCGGCGCCGGTTTACAGGCCGACGTGTTGACGCTCGCCAGCATGGGCTGTCACCCGCTGTCGGTGGTCACCGCCATCACGATCCAGGACACGATGGGCGTCGAAGAGGTCATGGCGATCGACGCCGAATGGGTCGCGGACCAGGCGCGCTGCGTGCTTGAAGATATGCCGGTCGCGGCATTCAAAATCGGCCTGCTCGGCAGCACCGAAAATATTTCGGCGATCGCCGAGGTTGTTTCCGATTATCCCGATATTCCGCTCATCCTCGACCCGGTGCTTGCCTCCGGTCGCGGCGACGAGCTGGTCACCGACGAGATGATTTCCGCGCTGCGCGAGTTGCTGATACCGCAAACCACCCTCATCACGCCCAACAGCATAGAAGCACGCCGCTTGGTGCAGGAAGACGGCGAAGCAGACGTTGATCTCGCCGAGTGCGCAAAGCGACTGCTGGCGATGGGCTGCGAATACGTGCTGATCACCGGCACGCACG
This sequence comes from Betaproteobacteria bacterium, assembly GCA_031399805.1. Classification (GTDB taxonomy): domain Bacteria; phylum Pseudomonadota; class Gammaproteobacteria; order Burkholderiales; family SG8-41; genus PALSA-1004. Next base: position 17,711 of record JANNPG010000237.1, read on the forward strand.
AAAATACGCCGCAAGTAGTCAACACGCTGTACGGCCAGGACGGTGTCGTGCGCACCGACAGTTGGGAGCGGCTCGCCGGCAGTTACCACGGTTCGGGATGCACGCTCGCGTCGGCAATCGCCGCGACCATCGCCAACGGACTGAGCATCAACGATGCGGTAAAGGACGCGCAGGAGTACACGTGGCAAACGCTGAAGGCCGCGTTCCGGCCCGGTATGGGGCAGCACATTCCCGACCGACTTTTCTGGGCGCGCGAGGATGCGCCCGCTGATGAACCCGCCGATGAACCCGATTAGAGGCGTATACGCAGTAACGCCCGATCTTGCCGATACCGGGCTGCTCCTTGCCAGGGTAAAAGCGGTGCTGGCCGGCGGCGCACGCTTGCTGCAATACCGGAACAAGACCGCCGATCGCGACGCGCGCCGCGAGCAGTCCATCGCGCTGCTTGAATTGTGCCGGCGCCATGACACTGCGCTGATCATCAACGACGACGTCGAGCTCGCGCGGGAACTCGACGCGGACGGCGTGCATGTGGGCGCCAATGATGCGGCAATACCTGCCGCGCGCGCGCGCCTGGGCCGCGGCAAACTTATCGGCGCCTCGTGTTACGACGACTTGCAGCGCGCCCGCTCGGCCGCCACGCAGGGCGCCGATTACGTCGCATTCGGCAGCTTTTTCGCCTCGTCGGTCAAACCCGCCGCGGTGCGCGCTCAACTCTCGTTGCTGCCCGCGGCGCGACAGTTCGGATTGCCGGTGGTCGCAATCGGCGGCATCACGCTCGACAACGCCAGCAACCTGATCGATGCGGGCGCCGACGCGATTGCAGTAATATCCGCTCTGTTCGCGGCACCCGACCCGGAGCTGGCTGCGCGCAAATTCTGTCGGCTATTTCAGGCAAGCACGACATGACCTCCCGCAACGACGAGTTGTTTCGCGCCGCCCAGCGGGTAATCCCCGGCGGCGTTAATTCGCCCGTTCGCGCTTTTCGCGCGGTCGGCGGCACGCCGCGTTTTTTCGCCCGCGGTAGCGGCGCGCGGATGTGGGACGCCGACGGCAAGGCCTATATCGACTATGTCGGTTCGTGGGGCCCGTTGATACTCGGCCACGCCCATCCGGCAGTGGTGAATGCCGTGCAACAAGCCGCCGCGCAGGGCCTGAGTTTCGGCGCGCCGACGGCTGCCGAAGTCGAGCTTGCCGAACTGCTGTGCCACCGCGTGCCGGGGCTCGAGCAGGTTCGCCTCGTCAGTTCGGGGACCGAGGCCACGATGAGCGCGATACGCCTGGCGCGCGGCTTCACCAGCCGTACCAGGATCATCAAGTTCGAAGGTTGCTATCACGGCCACGCGGATGCGTTGCTCGTAAAAGCCGGCTCCGGCGCCCTCACGTTCGGCAACCCGAGCTCGGCCGGCGTGCCTGCGGAAACCGCCGCGCACACTCAGGTGCTTGAATATAACAACGTGGCGATGCTGGAAGCCGCGTTCGCGCGCGAAGGCGACACCATCGCGTGCGTGATTGTCGAGCCGGTCGCCGGTAATATGAACCTGGTGGCGCCGGAACGCGGGTTCCTAGACGCATTGCGCGCGCTCTGCACACGCCACGGCGCGCTGCTCATTTTCGACGAAGTGATGACCGGATTTCGCGTGGGCGCGCGCGGCGCGCAAGGCCTCTTTAACATCACTGCCGATCTCGTTACGCTGGGCAAAGTCGTTGGCGGCGGGATGCCGCTCGGCGCCTTCGGCGGCCGCCGCGACGTGATGGCCTGCATTGCGCCGCTCGGTCCGGTCTACCAGGCGGGCACGCTATCGGGCAATCCGGTCGCCGTGGCCGCCGGTCTGGCGACGCTCAAGCTGATCGATGTCCCCGGTTTCTTCGAGCGACTCGCGGCGACGACGCACCAATTGACCGACGGGCTCACCGCTGCCGCGCGCGCCAACGGCGTGGCGTTTTCGACGCAGGCCGTCGGCGGGATGTTCGGCGTTTATTTTCGCGCGGAGCCGCCGCAAAGCTACGCCGAAGTCCTGCAATGCGACGTCCCAGCGTTCAACCGTTTTTTTCACGCGATGCTTGAACAAGGCGTCTACTTCGCCCCGTCGGCGTTCGAAGCCGGTTTCGTGTCGTCCGCCCATGGCGACCTCGAAATTGAGCATACGCTGGAAGCGGCGCGCGTTTTTTTCACCGGCGCCGCCTGAGACCGCGCGCAGCGCCAACAAAAAAGGACGGCAGCGGCCGTCCTTTTCATGCGCGCGTCAAACGCCTTTCAGCGCAGCCCGGCAATGTATTCGGACACCGCTTTGATTTCGCGATCCGACAACCCCGCTGCGACCGTACGCATCATCCCGTTTGGATCGTTGGCGCGCTCCCCCGCGCGAAAACCATGCAGCTGGGCGGCGGTATATTCGGGATACTGACCGGCCACGCGCGGAAACTGGGCCGGGATGCCGGCTCCATTCGGGCCATGGCAGGACGCACATGCGGCGACACCCTTGGCCATAATGCCGCCGCGATAGATTTGCTGCCCGATTTTGACCAGCGCCGGATCCTTGGCGGCGCGGGTTTTGGGTTTCTGCGCTTCGAAATAAGCGCCGAGGTTCTTCATGTCCTGGGGCGACAGCGACGCCGACATCCCCAGCATTACCGGATTTTTGCGCTCGGTGTTGCCTTTGAAGTCTGCGAGTTGCTTGGCGACATAATCGGCGTGCTGCCCGGCAAGTACAGGGTTGACCGGGCTTGCGCTGTTGCCGTCCGCCGCATGGCAGGCGGCGCACACTTGGGTCACGATCTGCTGCGCTTGCGCCGGATCGGCCTTGGCCGCCTGTTCCGCAGCGGAACCGAGCACGACATGGCCGGCGCAGAACATGCCTAGCAGCGCCGTAATAAATCTCATGGGATCTCCTTGCGAGGTTGCAACCTGACGAAAACGCCGTATTCTATCGAAATCCCCCCATACAGGCTAGGCTGCGGCATCGATGTCCACGCTACGCAACATTGAATTCGTCACGACCGTCGCGGACTTACGCACGTTGCCGCCGGCGCACGGTGCAGAAGTGGCGTTCGCAGGCCGCTCCAACGCCGGCAAATCAAGTGCAATTAACGCGCTGGCGCAGCGCAATCGCATGGCCTTCGTCAGCAAAACACCGGGCCGCACCCAGCATATCAATTTTTTCAGCGTTGCTCCCGACCGCTATCTTGTTGACCTGCCGGGCTACGGCTATGCCGCCGTGCCGGTGGCGGCACGCGCGCATTGGCATGAATTGGTCGGTGGCTACCTGCAAACGCGCTCGTGTCTGCGTGGCGTGATACTCATCATGGACGTTCGCCACCCCCTCACCGAACTCGACCACCAACTCATCAATTGGTTGAGGCCTACCGGGGTGCCCGTGCACGTATTGCTGAGCAAATCCGACAAACTCGGTCGACAGCAGGCGGGCGCGACTCTGCGCGAAGTCAATACGGCGCTCGCGCGCGACTACGCCAACTGCAGCGCGCAACTCTTTTCGAGCACGCATAAAATCGGTATTGTCGATGCGGCAAAACAAATCCAGCGCTGGCTGAACGACGGCACCAATAAAAGCCCCCGGTTAAAGGGGAGTAAAACCGGGGGCGAAGCCTTAATAAAGATTAAGGCACCCGCTCAGGGAGGAGAAGCGGGGGACGATTAAACACCATCCATAATCTAGGACTATGATGAGGGTATTGAGTTCCCCGTTAGCACAAAAAAATAGTCACTATATTTCAATTATTTATATCCAATACATGAAAATTACCGGTCATTTCCCGCAACGCCGCATGCGGCGCAACCGGCGCGACGAATTTTCGCGCCGGCTCATGCGCGAAAACCATTTGACGACGGACGACCTGATCTACCCGGTATTCGTGATTGAAGGCAAGCGCCGTAGCGTGCCGATAAGCTCGATGCCCGGTGTATTGCGTTACACCATCGACAAACTTCTGCCGCACGCCGAGCAATGCCTGGAACTCGGCATTCCGGCGCTCGCGATTTTTCCCGCCATCGAGCGCGACCTCAAGACCGCCGACGGCCGCGAAGCGTGCAACCCGAAAGGGCTGGTGCCGCGCACGGTTGCCGCGCTGAAAACACGCTTTCCCGAACTCGGCGTGATTACCGACGTGGCGCTTGACCCCTACACCACGCACGGCCACGACGGCGTAATCGACAAGTCAGGTTATGTTGTGAACGACAAAACTATCCGCGTGCTGCAACGCCAGGCGCTGGTCAATGCGGCGGCCGGTGTCGATATCGTCGCGCCATCCGATATGATGGACGGACGTATCGGCGCCATCCGCAGCGCGCTCGACGCCAAGGGCTACGTCCATACGCGCATCCTCGCCTACGCCGCAAAATATGCTTCGGCATTTTACGGGCCGTTTCGCGATGCGGTGGGTTCCACCACGCAGCTGGGCCGCGGCAACAAATACGACTATCAGATGGACCCCGCCAACAGCGATGAGGCATTGTGGGAAGTCGGGCTCGATCTTGCCGAAGGCGCCGATATGGTGATGATCAAACCCGGCATGCCGTACCTCGATATCATTCGCCGCGTTAAAGACGAATTCAAGGCGCCAACCTGCGTTTATCAGGTCAGCGGCGAGTACTCGATGCTGATGGCGGCCATTCAGAACGGCTGGCTCGACGAGCAGAAGTGCGTACTCGAAGCGTTGACCGCGTTCAAACGCGCCGGTGCCGACGCGATACTCACTTACTTCGCCGTGACTGCGGCGACCTGGCTCAAGCAGCGCGGCTGAACGCTAGTTTTCTTCAAGCAATGCGGCGACCGCGGCGGGCTTGACGCGTTCGATCGGTTTGCCCTCGACACTCGACCTGATCTGCGCACGCAGTTCGCGCGGCGACAAGAGCGTCAGGTGAACTTCGTAACCATCGCGATCAAAAATCAATACCGGCGCGACCAGGAACATATCGCCGGCATAGAGCCGCGCTTCGCGGCTGCGAAAATGAATATTCCGCCCAAGCAGATAATGCTCGACACCCTTGCTATTATCGTTAAACAACTGCAGGTGGATGTCGGCATATTTGCCGGCGCTGCCTCTGAGTACAGAGCCTGTCAGATAGGGATTGAAGACGGCAAGCTCAAGCATGATGTCCAGCGCCAATCGCCGCAACTTGCGTAACTGAGCAGAATAGTCGTGCCGGTATATCTCGCGATAAAGTCTTAACGCCGCATCTATCTCATCATTGTTGGGCATTTGCCGCGTATCGGATGCGCCGGCTTGACGCGCTGCTTTGCGTTTGGCCTGCGCATAATCTTCGATATCGTCTTCGGCCATCAATCGCGCCGCAAGATGCGCGATGTTTTCACGCAGTTGATTGCGACCGGGATCGCGCGACATGGCGAAATCAGAATAACTGACTTTTGACTTCTTCGGGAGGCTTTACGCCGCCCAGCGCCGGGGCCGCTACTTCACCGTCGCGCTCGGCGGGCAGGAATTCCTGGTAAAAGTATTCGGTAATGCGGCCGTCCGGGTCGCGTAAACCGGTTTCCGCATTGATGCGCGCCTGTACCACACCCCCCGGGATCACGCGGGGCGGCTCTTCGACGCCCTTCATCACCTTACCCATGTATCCCATCCACATCGGCAGCGCCGCCTGCGAACCGGTTTCGTTATGACCCAGCGTATGCGGATTGTCGAAACCTATCCAGGCAACCGCCACAAGGCCCGTGCCGAAACCGCAAAACCATGCGTCGACAAAATCATTGGTCGTGCCGGTTTTGCCGGCGAGATCGGTGCGCCCGAGCTGCATCGCGCGCGTCGCAGTACCCATTCTCACTACGTCCTGCAGCATGTGGGTCATGATAAATGCATTGCGCGCGTCTATCGCGCGCTCCGCTGTTTCGCCCGCGCGTTCGGGGCGCGCCTGCACAACGATATTGCCTTTGACGTCTTCGATGCGCGCGATGAAATAAGGCGGCACGCGATAACCGCCGTTGGCAAATACACCATACGCGCCAACCATCTGCAAAGGCGTGACATTGCCTGCGCCAAGCGCCATCGTCAGATAAGGCGGATGGTATTTGGCGTCGAAACCGAAGCGCGTGATGTAGTCCTGTGCGTACTGCGGGGTAACTGCCTGCAAAATGCGCACCGATACCAGGTTCTTCGACTTGACCAGTCCCGTGCGCAGTCTCATCGGACCTTCAAATTTGCCGTCGAAGTTGCGTGGCGCCCAGGGTTCCGAACCGGTCTGGCTCGCGTCAAAGACCAGCGGCGCGTCATTGATGATTGTTGCCGGCGTAAATCCCTTCTCGAGTGCGGATGAATAGATAAACGGCTTGAAACTCGAACCCGGCTGACGCAATGCCTGCGTAACGTGATTATATTTGTTGCGGCCGAAATCGAAACTGCCAACGAGCGCGCGAATCGCCCCGTCGGCCGGATCCATCGATACCAACGCGGCTTCGACCTTGGGCAATTGAGTGATTTGCCAGTGGCCTTTGTCACCCTTCTGTATGCGTACGATCGCTCCGCGCCGCAAGCGTTGATTTGCGGGCGCCTTGTCTCCCAGCATTTTCTGCGCGAACTTGAGTCCCTCCGCGCTGATCTCGACGATTTCGCCACCTTTGCGATAGACTTTTACGGTCCGCGCTCCGGCTTCGAGCACCAACGCCGGATAAATGTCGTCGCTTTCGGCTTCGTCCTGCAACGCGTCTTCAAAGTCCTCGTCAGTCGGCTGCGCCCCGAGTTCGACGTAACTCTCCGCGCCTCTGTAACCGTGACGATGATCGTAAGCTATGACCCCGCTGCGTACGGCGGCGTAGGCCGCTGTCTGGTGTGCGGCCGACAAAGTGGTATACACCCTGAATCCGCGGGTGTAGATGTCATCCTGAAATCGCTCATACAGCACTTGCCGCACCATTTCCGCAAAATGGTCGGCTTTCACGGCGAATTCGTTGACGTATTTTTTTACCGTTAGCACCTGCTTGTCGGCTTCCTGCCATTGCGCGTCGGAAATGAAATTGAGCTCCCGCATGCGTCGCAAAACATATTGCTGGCGCAACTTGGCGCGTTTGGGGTTCACCACCGGGTTAAAGCTTGACGGCGCCTTTGGCAGGCCAGCAAGCATCGCCGTTTCCGCAATGCTTAACTGATCGAGTGTTTTGCCGAAATAAATTTGCGCGGCGGCGGCAAACCCGTAAGCGCGCTGGCCGAGGTAAATCTGGTTGACATAGAGTTCGAGGATCTGGTCCTTACTCAAGCTGTGCTCAATTTTGAAGGCGAGCAGCATTTCGTTGAATTTTCGCGTCAGTGTCTTTTCCTTGGACAGAAAAAAGTTGCGCGCGACCTGCATGGTGATGGTGCTCGCGCCCTGGCGCGCACCACCGGACACAAAATTCGACAGCGCCGCGCGAATAACGCCGACATAATCGACCCCGCCGTGCTGGTAGAAACGTTCGTCTTCGGCCGCGAGAATTGCCTCGCGCATCTCTTTGGGCACCGCCTCGATCTTGACCACCGCACGGCGCTCCTCGCCGAACTCCCCGATCAATAAACCCTCGCTGCTATATACGCGTAGCGGAACTTTGGGTTGGTAGTCGGTCAGGACTTCGAGCGACGGTAATGTCGGATAGACAATTACCACTATAAAAACAAAGACTAACGCGCCAGCAACGGCTGTGGATACGAGCAGTCCGAGGGGAAATGTCCACCAACGAGAAAACATCGACTAGCCAGATAAAAAAATGATTGTTGTAAAAAAACAACGGCTTAACGGACGGGCTTAAAATACCCGCCAGCCAATCGCCAAGTGTAAGCTAAATAGTTAAGAAATATAGTGAATCCAACCCATTATAAACTGGGCCCTAGCCAAAAGGAATGCCAAGGAATTACTTTACTTGGTCGGGAGTTGTTGTTAGCATTTAATGTAAATTATATAAATTGCTCCTAACCAGCCAACACTTAAGGGAAAAGTGAACTTTAACCTCGAATTTCTGGATCGCTTGTTCAAGTCAAAGGCGCCCGCCCTGATTGGCTGCGATATCAGTTCTTCATCGGTCAAGCTGGTAGAGATCTCCGAGGCCGGAAAGAACGTCTATCGGGTTGAACGGTATTCGATTGAGCCGCTGCCTCGCGACGCGGTAGTCGACGGCAATATCAACAATCTGGAAGCGGTTAGCGATTGCCTGAAGCGCGGGTGGAAGCGCATGGGCACAAACATCAAGAATCTGGCGCTGGCCCTGCCGTCGGCGGCGGTAATCACCAAGAAAATCCTGGTTCCCGCGGGGCAGCTCGAAAACGAACTCGAGTTGCAGGTCGAAACGGAGGCCAACCAGTACATTCCATTCGCATTGGACGAAGTCAACCTGGACTTCCAGATCATCGGACCCGCGCCCAACAGCCCGGACGACGTCGAGGTTCTGATCGCGGCGTCGCGCAAGGAAAAGATCGAAGACCGCGTGGCCGCCGCCGAAGCCGCCGGCTTAAAAGCGCTGGTCGTGGATATCGAGTCGTTCGCCATCCAGACCGCATTTGAGCTGATCCAACGCGCGTTACCGGACAATGGCAAAGACCAGAACATAGCCATAGTCGACGTCGGCACCACGATGATGAATCTCAACGTGCTGCGCAATGGCCAGTCGATCTATATGCGCGAGCAACCGTTTGGCGGCAACACCCTGACGCAGGAAATCCAGCGCGTTTTCGGAATGTCTCCGGAAGAAGCCGAAGCGGCAAAGCGCGCGGGCGGTCTGCCGGACAATTATGAGGCGGAAGTGTTGGCGCCATTCATGGATACGCTGGGCCTGGAAGTTGCCCGCGCGCTGCAATTTTTCTTCACTTCGACGCAATACAACCAGGTCAATCACATTCTGCTCGCAGGCGGCAGCGCGGCTATCCCGGGTATTGATGAAGTGGCGACACGCCGCACTTCGGTCCCCTCGATGATCGCCAATCCGTTCGCGAATATGGCGCTGTCCTCGAAAATCAGGCCCAAGAATCTCGCTACTGACGCCCCGTCGCTCATGGTGGCATGCGGGCTGGCGATGCGGAGGTTTGACGCATGATCCGTATCAACCTACTGCCGCATCGCGAAATCCGGCGCAAACAGCAGCAAAAAGAATTTTTTATCATGCTGGGCGCCGTAATAGGACTCGGCGCCACCATCTGGTTTGCAACCCATAGCTATTTGAGCGGCCAGCTCGAGGAGCAGAACGGACGCAACACCTACCTGGAAACCGAAATCGCGGCGCTCGACAAGCAGATTGAAGAAATCAAAAAGGTCCAGGAACAAACAACCGCGCTATTACAACGCAAGAAAATTGTCGAATCATTACAGGCGAATCGGGCTGAAACAGTTTATCTGCTCGATCAGCTCGTAAGGCAGATGCCGGATGGGGTGTATTTGAAAAACATTCAGCAAAGAGCAAACAAGGTTTCCATCAACGGGTTCGCCCAATCGAACGCGCGGGTTTCCACCTTCATGCGCAATTTGGAGTCTTCCCCTTATCTCGAAAAACCGAGCCTGATCGAGATCCACGCCATTACGGACAAAAGTTCGCGCCTCAGTGAGTTCACCCTCAGCGTATTGCTGACGCGCGGCAAAGAAGAGCCGGCCGGCAAGAAACCCGTTGCCGCCAGAGCAGCCATTCCAACGGCACAAGTCGTCGCGGGGAGTAAACCGCCCGCCGCGCCCCCTCAGGTATCGAAAAAATGATGACGCTAGACGATCTGCGGCGCCTCGACCCCAAGAGCATCGGCAGCTGGCCGGCGCTACCCAAGCTTGGCGTGTTATTGCTGGCGCTGGTCGGCGCTATCGCCGCCAGCTACTTTTTTGACTGGCAAGATCAGCTCGAAGCGATCGACGCCTCGACGAAAAAGGAGCAGACCCTGCGCACCACGTTTCTCGACAAGAAAAAGCAGGCGATCGATCTTGAGGCCTATCGCAAGCAACTTGCCGACATCGAGAAATCGTTTGGAACCCTGCTTAAACAGCTGCCGAGCAAATCCGAGATGGAGGCATTACTGACCGATATCAACCAGGCCGGCCTCGGCCGCGGCCTGCAGTTTGAATTATTCAAGCCCGCCGCCGCCGAAAACCTGTCCGAGTTTTATGCGGAACTGCCGATTAACATCAAGGTTACCGGCAGCTATCACGATATGGGCGCATTCGCGAGCGATATTTCGAAATTGTCGCGCATCGTCTTATTGAACGACGTGGGCCTGGTCCTGAACGCCAAGGATGGTGGACTGACCATGGATGCGGTAGCGAAAACCTATAGATACCTTGACGAAGAAGAAATCTCCAAGCAGAAGAAATCGAGCAAGGCGGCGAAGAAATGAGGCGGCAAACCCTCATCCCGATTCTCCTGTGCCTCGGACTTGTGTCCTGCGGTGGAGAGCAGTATTCGGACCTGCGGAAATTCGTGAAGGATTCCGACAATCTGCCGCGCGGCAGGATTCCACCGTTGCCCGACGTCAAGCCGTACGAACCTTTTACATACGATGCCTACAATCTGGTGGATCCGTTTAAACCGCGCAAGATCGAACCACCGAAGACCGCGGCCGGCGGCGGGGTTCAACCGGACCTGGTCCGTCGCAAGGAACCGCTCGAGGCGTATCCGCTCGAAAATCTGCGCATGGTAGGCACGCTGCAGCAGAACAAGGCGACCTACGCCTTGGTGAAAAGCCCCGACAACAATCTGTTCCGGGTTAAACCCGGCAACTATCTCGGACAAAACTTCGGCTTGATCACGAATATTTCGGAATCAACGATCAAACTGAAGGAAATCGTGCAGGACAGCGGTGGTGACTGGACCGAACGCATCAGCACCTTGACGCTGGCGGAAGACACAGGCAAATAAATCGGCGCAGCCGGGGCCACGTTCAAAGCAGCATCGGCCCACCGAAAAATCAGGAGGCATTATGAATCTCTCGGACAAAATCATGAAAACGCTGCCCGGCGTTTTACTGGCGCTAGCCATCGGCTTGATCACCAGCGCCACGGCCTGGGGACAAGGCGCGAATCCCGATGCCAACAGTATCGAGGCCATCAGCGTTGCCGGACAGCAAGGCGGCAATATCGTCGTCAAGATCACGCTGCGTCAGCCGCTCGCGAATCCTCCCGCCGGGTTCACCATTAACAATCCGCCGCGGATTGCCTTTGACTTTCCGAACACCGACAACGCGCTCGGCAAGAATTCGCAGGAGGTTGGAGACGGCGACTTGCGCAACATGAATATCGTACAGGCGGGCGGGCGCACCCGGCTGGTCATGAACCTTTCAAAATCGCTGGGTTACGACACCAGAATCGACGGAAAAAACGTCCTCATCACGCTGCAGACGTCCGTCCCCGCGGCGACCGGGGCTGCCCCGGTAGTCTCGCATTTCGCCGAAGTGAAGCCCGACGATACGCGCCACAGTTTGCGTGACATCAGCTTCCGCCGCGGCCCTAACGGCGAGGGCCGCATCGTGATCGACCTTTCGGACAGCGCGGTGGGCATTGATCTGCGTCAGCAGGGGCGAAACCTGATCATCGATTTCATGAACACCGCCCTGCCGAAAAATCTCGAACGGCGTCTCGATGTGGTTGACTTCGGGACGCCCGTGCAGACGATCGAGGCGTTCGTGCAAGGCGGCGGATCACGGATTTCAATTGAGCCCAAAGGCTTGTGGGAACACTCGGCCTACCAGACGGACAACCGGTTCATTGTCGAGATCAAACCGATCGTCGAGGATCCGACCAAGTTAATTCAGGGTTCGCGCGTCGGTTATACCGGAGAAAAGCTGTCGCTCAACTTCCAGAACGTCGAAGTGCGCGCGGTTCTGCAGGTAATTGCCGACTTCACCGGTTTTAATTTCATCACCAGCGACACGGTCGGCGGCAACCTGACGCTGCGTTTGAAGGATGTGCCATGGGACCAGGCGCTCGACATTATCCTGCAGACCAAGGGCCTCGACATGCGCAAGAACGGCAATGTGGTGTGGATTGCGCCGCGCGACGAACTGGCGACCAAGGAAAAGCTCGCGCTTGAAGCGCAGGCGCAGATTTCCGACATCGAGCCGGTGCGCACCGAATCGTTCCAGTTAAATTACCAGAAAGCGGAAGCGTTCCAGAAAATCCTCGCGGACAAAGACCAACGCATCCTGTCTAAACGCGGCAGCGCGGTGATCGATCCGCGCACGAATACGCTGTTCGTGCAGGACACGCCGTCGCGGCTGGAGCAGGTGCGCGCCCTTGTCCGCAAGATCGATGTGCCGGTGCGCCAGGTCATGATCGAAGCGCGAATCGTCGAAGCATCCGATAACTTTACCCGCAACCTGGGCGCCCGCCTTGGCCTGTTCGACCGCGGGTTTCAGAACTTTCCCGGCAAGGGTGACAATAAGCTTACCGTCGGCGGTTCGCTCGATGCGACAGGCTTCTTTACCTCGCAGATCGCCACCCCGATTCCGACCTTTAACCAGACACTTGGCGTGAATTTGCCGGCGACTGGCATTGGCGGACGCACTCCTGGCGTATTCTCTTTGATCCTGTTTAACGCGGCTTTGTCGCGATTTATTAACATGGAGGTTTCGGCGCTGCAGGCCGACGGTAAGGGCAAGATCATCTCCAGTCCGCGCATAATCACCGCCGATCAGGTCGAAGCCACCATCGAACAGGGCACGGAGATTCCATACCAGCAGGCCACCTCGAGCGGTGCAACCAGCGTGTCATTCAAGAAGGCAACGCTGTCTCTCAAGGTCAAGCCGCAGATTACCCCCGACGACAACATCATCATGGATCTCAATGTCCACAAAGACAGCAAAGGCGTTGACACCACGGCAGGGCCGTCCATCGACACCAAGCAAATCACAACCAACGTATTGGTTCAGAATGGCGGGACGGTCGTCATCGGTGGAATATATACGCAGACTCAAAGCGATCAGACCTCCAAAGTGCCGGTTTTCGGGGATCTGCCATATGTAGGATTCTTGTTCCGAAACAATTCGAAACAGGACGATCGCAACGAACTGCTGATTTTCATTAGCCCGCGCATAATGAAAAACACCCTTACGTTGCAGTAAGCAGAACGGCTTCCCCTTAAAAAACGGCGGCTTATTCCCGCCGTTTTTTGTTGCCGCGCCGTTGATCCGCCGGTCCGAACACGCGGAGATTCACGCTACAATCTAGGCATGTCCAATGCCACGCCTCCCGTAAATCCTGCGGCCACCCTACCGGGGAATATTTTCCTGGTCGGCCTGATGGGTGCCGGCAAAACGTCAGTCGGCCGATTGCTTGCCAAACGATTTAGCAAGACGTTCTATGATTGCGATCAGGAAATCGAACGTCGTACCGGCGTGAAGATTCCCCTGATTTTCGAAATTGAGGGGGAGGACGGGTTTCGCGCGCGGGAAGCGGTTGTGTTGCGCGAACTCGCGACCTTGAATGACATCGTGCTCGCCACCGGCGGGGGCGCGGTATTGCGCGAGGAAAATCGGGGCGCGTTGATGCAAAACGGCACGGTAATATATCTACGCGCATCACTGGACGACTTATGGCAGCGTACGCGCCACGACCGCAATCGTCCGTTGCTGCAAACCACAGATCCGCGCGCCAAGCTGGAACAGCTATATGCACAACGCGACCCCTTGTACCGCGAAATCGCGGCGATCGTTGTCGATACGGGCAATCAGAGCCTGGGCAATCTCGCCAAAAAACTCGAAGAGCGGCTGCGCGTTTACTCGTTGTCTGCGCCCACGCCGCGCACGACCACCTCCGGCATGGCAAACTGAGCCGGTTCGCCGGCCGGGTAACTAAAATCATGCATACCGTTCAAGTTGCCTTCGTGGATCGCAGTTATCCAATCTACATTGGCGAGCAGTTGCTCGGGCGCGGCGATCTGTTGGCGCAACATTTACCGCAAAAGCGCGTTGCTTTGATTACCGACACGACGCTTGCGGCCCTGTATCTCGACACGCTCGCAAATACGCTGGCCGCGGCCGGCGTCAGCGTCACGCCGGTGGTTGTTCCCGCCGGCGAACAGCACAAGAATTGGCATACGCTGAATTCGATATTTGACGCATTGCTCGCCAATCGCTGCGAGCGTAAAACGGCATTGATCGCGCTTGGCGGCGGTGTGATCGGCGATCTCACGGGGTTCGCGGCGGCAACCTACCTGCGCGGCGTGCCTTTCATTCAGATTCCGACCACCCTGCTCGCGCAGGTCGATTCCTCGGTCGGCGGCAAGACCGCCATCAATCACCCGCGCGGCAAGAACATGATAGGCGCGTTTTACCAGCCGCTCGCCGTCATCGCAGACACCACGACGCTCGACACGCTGGCGACACGCGAGGTCAGCGCCGGTCTCGCCGAGGTCATCAAGTACGGGCTGATTCGGGATCTGCCGTTTTTCGAGTGGCTGGAAAGCAACATGGACGCCTTGGTCGCGCGGGATGCCGCGGCGCTCGCCTATGCGGTCCAGCGCTCGTGCGAGAACAAGGCCGACGTCGTCGTCGTCGATGAGCGCGAGGAGCGCGGCGAACGGGCGCTGCTGAATTTCGGCCACACGTTCGGTCACGCGATCGAGGCCGGTCTCGGCTACGGTGCATGGCTGCATGGCGAAGCAGTTGCGGCCGGCATGGTGATCGCGGCCCGCGTATCACAAGAATTGGGCATGCTCAACGACGCGGATGTTGCGCGCATCTTGGCGCTGCTAAAACGCGCCGGGCTGCCGGTAAACGCGCCCGACTTGGGGTTGGCGCGTTATATTGAACTTATGGGCATCGACAAAAAAGTCGCTGGCGGGGAAATTCGTTTCATCTTGTTACGCGCAATCGGCGCGGCCTTTCTGACTGCTGAAGTTCCGCGTCGCACGCTCAAGTCGGCGCTTGCTGCGTCGGTTGCGCATGCCTGATCTCGCACCCTATGCGATCGGACCGCACAACACCCTCGGGCGCGCCCGGCGCGAGTCGCCGCCGGTCGGTCGCAGCGAATTTCAGCGCGACCGCGACCGCATCATTCACTCGACGGCGTTTCGTCGCCTCGAGTACAAAACGCAGGTTTTCGTCAATCACGAGGGCGATCTTTTCCGTACGCGCCTGACCCACAGCCTGGAGGTTGCGCAGATCGCGCGCTCGGTGGCGCGCAACCTGCGACTCAACGAAGACCTGGTCGAGGCGATCTCGCTCGCACACGACGTCGGCCACACCCCATTCGGGCACGCCGGTCAGGACGCTTTGCATAAGTGCATGAAACCGCATGGCGGCTTCGAGCATAACCTGCAGTCGCTGCGCGTCGTCGACCGGCTCGAGCAGCGCTACGCCGCATTTGACGGCCTTAACCTGTGTTTTGAAACACGCGAGGGCATCCTTAAACACTGTGCGCTGAAAAATGCGCGCCTGCTCGGCGATGTGGGTGAGCGCTTCGTGCAACGGCGACGACCGTCGCTCGAAGCGCAACTCGCGAATCTGGCCGATGAAATCGCCTACAACAACCATGACGTGGACGATGGCCTGCGCTCCGGATTGCTGACGATTGATCAACTCGCCCGGGTCGGGATTTTCGCGCGCCACATGAAAGAAGTGCGGCGCGGGTATCCAAAAATAGACGAGCGCCGGCTAGTGCACGAAACGGTGCGGCGCATGATCGGCACGCTGGTAATCGACCTCACGCGCCAATCCGCCAGAAACATCAAAGCGCACGCTCCTGGCGACATTGACGACGTGCGGGCGGCGGCGCCGCTGATCGCGTTCAGCGCCGCAATCCAGTATCAGCAGCGGGAGCTCAAACGCTTTCTGCGCGTCAATCTTTACCAGCATCATCAGGTGGCGCGCATGACGAATAAGGCGCGCCGCATCGTGCACGACCTCTTTCATGCGTTCTTTGACGAACCGCGATTAATGCCGCCGCAGTATCACGCACTGGCGACCAGCGACACCGCGCGCACCGTCGCCGATTACATCGCCGGCATGACAGACCGTTACGCAATCCGCGAATACCGGCGCCTGTTCGCCGTCGACGAGATTTAGTCCGTCGCTTTGGCGCGTTGCAACATGAGCCGCCTCCTGTTGCCGTAAACCGCAGAATTAACACGTTTTTTCAAGGTCTTGAAGTCTCGCCTCCGAGGCTGTATATTTGGCGGGTTTCCCCGTATTTTTTGTGAACAGCAGCCGGCGGGTATCCACCCAACTTTTATTGACCCGAGAGGTAGATCTGATGCGACCGCCCTTTGCCCAGGGACTCTATGACCCGGCCAACGAACACGATGCGTGCGGCGTTGGCTTTGTCGCGCATATCAAGGGCAAAAAATCGCATTCGATCGTCGAGCAGGGTCTGACGATCCTCAAGAACCTTACGCATCGCGGCGCGGTGGGTGCGGATCCCAAGGCCTCCGACGGCGCGGGGATCCTGCTCCAAATTCCCGACAAATTCTTCCGCGAGGAGCTGGTGAAACAGGGAGTAAAGCTGCCGCCGGTGGGCCAATACGGCGTCGGCATGGTATTCCTGCCGCGCGATCACGCTTCGCGCTTCGCCTGCGAATACGAGATCGAGCGCGCGATCAAGGACGAAGGCCAAGTGCTGCTTGGCTGGCGCGACGTGCCGGTGGAAAATTCCGACCTCGGCGAGTCGGTGAAGTTGATCGAGCCGGTGATCCGGCAGGTATTCGTCGGCCGCGGCGCCGGCATCACCGTCACCGACGCCCTCGAGCGCAAGCTTTACATCATTCGCAAGAGCGCCGGCCACGCGATCCAGGCGCTCAAGCTTACGCACGGCAAGGAGTTCTATGTGCCGTCGATGTCGGCGCGCACCATCGTTTACAAAGGGATGCTGCTTGCGCACCAGGTCGGCGTGTATTACAGGGACCTGCAGGACCCGCACGTGGTGTCGGCGCTGGCACTCGTGCACCAGCGCTACTCCACCAATACCTTCCCGTCGTGGGACCTGGCGCACCCGTTCCGCATGATCTGCCACAACGGCGAGATCAATACGGTGCGCGGCAACGTCAACTGGATCCGCGCGCGCCAGGGCGCGATCTCGAGCCCGATACTGGGCCGCGATCTCGACAAGTTGTGGCCGCTGATTTACGACGGT
This sequence comes from Betaproteobacteria bacterium, assembly GCA_031399805.1. Lineage (GTDB taxonomy): Bacteria > Pseudomonadota > Gammaproteobacteria > Burkholderiales > SG8-41 > PALSA-1004. The sequence continues at coordinate 34,746 of JANNPG010000237.1, forward strand.
CAATCCGATTCCGCATCGTTCGACAACGCGCTTGAGCTGCTCGTTATGAGCGGCTATTCGATCGCGCACGCGATGATGATGATGATCCCGGAGGCGTGGGAGAACCACACGTTGATGGACGCCAACCGCCGCGCGTTCTACGAGTATCACGCGGCGATGATGGAGCCGTGGGACGGCCCGGCCGCGATTGCGTTCACCGACGGCCGCCAGATCGGCGCCACGCTCGACCGCAACGGCCTGCGGCCGGCGCGCTACATCGTCACCGAAGACGATCTCGTGATCATGGGCTCGGAGTGCGGCTGC
>JANNPG010000315.1:0-5205 GCA_031399805.1 Betaproteobacteria bacterium
CTGCCCAACAAGCCCGGCGCCCCACTATGGGAAGATGTGTTCACCGAAATCGGCGAGGCCGGGTACCGCTGGTGCGAGCTCGGCCCGGTCGGATATCTTCCCGACGATGACGGCCGGGTGCGGGCGCCTGCGCTACCTTCATTTTGAAATGCGCTCTTAGTCAGCTCCCGCGTCAAAGCAAATCTTTAATCAGGCCATCCCACGGAGAAGAACATGTCAAACAAAATCACACCCATCGGCGCGTTACGCATCCCGGGCACCGACATCCATTACGCGCCGTGCATGAAAGCCGGCGGCTGGGTCTTTTTGACCGGCATCGAAGCAGTCGACTACGGCAGGGGCCTGCACCCTGCGGTCGCGGGCGCGCCCGGGCTGCCGAATCACGGTCTGCCCAGAAACAGGCGCGAGGGTGACTTCATTTGCGCCAGATTCAGGGAACTGCTGGGACAAGCCGGCACGAGCTTCGCCAATACGGTTCGCCTCGATCAGTACTATCCAACATGGAAAGCGGTGGATCCTTACCATCTCGCGCGCCGCGCCGCGTTCGGCGATTACATTCCGCCGAGCACGTCGGTCATCATGGAGGAATTGCTGACCGCCCGCGCGGACATCACGGCATCGCTGCTGGCGGTGGTTCCAGGAAATGGCCGTGAGCCGAAGCGCGTGGCCACGCCGCAGGTCACAGCACCCGTGTGGTCGGGCTTTGTTCCCGCGGTTACGTCCGGTGACTTCGTATTCGTCGCCGGTCAGATGGCACGCGGCGCCGATGGCAATACCGATCCGCGCGCGCATGTGCCCGCCCACAGCCGCTGGGGCGGCTACGAAATCCGCCGCCAGACCGAGTATCTGATACGCGAAAAGTTCGTGCCCGCATTGAAGGCGGCCGGCTCTTCGCTGGCCAATGCGGTCAAGGCGCAGGTCTACCTGCGCGACATCGACGACACGGCGCATTTCCTCGACGTATGGAACAGTCACTTCGGCGCCCGCCAGTGCGCGCTCACGATCGTACCCACGAAAGATTTCGGGCTGGTGCCCGGCATTATCGAAATCAATCTGATCGCGGTAACCGACACCGGCAAAACCAGGAAGCAAATCATCGACGGTTGCATACCCGCGGCAATGACCTATGGCGCGGCAGCGGTGCGCGCGGGTGACCTGCTGCTGTGTTCGGGCATGCTGGCGGTAGACAGCGCCGGTCCCATCGCCGGCATCAACGCGGGACGGGGCCTGCCTTATTTCGGCGTAGCGGCACGCGCGCAAATGGACTACATCGTGGATGCCGTCAAGAAGGTATGCGCCGCGGGCGGCACCCAAATCGAAAACGTCGTGCGCATCCATGAGTTCCACACGGACCTCGCCGGGTTCTACGCGATGCACCGTGCGTGGCAGGACGCGCTCGGCGGCGCGCCGGTGCCGTTCACCGCGATACGCGTGCCGGCATCGCTGCCCGTCCCCGCGTGCAGCGTGATCGTCGATCCGTGGGTCTACGCGCCTTGATCTGAATCGTCACACGTCGAATACGGCCGTCAGTTCGATTTCGACCAAAGCGCCTTCGGCGCGCACGCTCGGCACGATAACCGGCGTGAATGCGGGCCGGTTGGCGCCGAAAATTTCCGCGCTGATCCGGCGCAATTCCGGCAGCACCCTCTTGTCCGTCACGTACGCGCGCACGTAAACCACGTCGGCAAATGTCGCGTCCGCCAGATCGAGAGTTTTCTTGAGATCGGCAAACACGCGCCGGCATTGCGCCGCGGGATCGCCCGGACCGACCACGGTGCCATCGTCATCAAGCGGCGCCTGCCCCGCGAGCGTGACGGTGCGGCCGCAACGCACGCCATGACTGTAGATGTTGACGGGACTGAAAACGCCGGGCGGATCGTAGAATTGCTTGGCCATGCCTTACCCGTCTGCCGCTAATCCAGCGCAGCAACGACTTCAAAGGTCATCAGCGCGCCGGCGGGCTCCACGTCGCTCACCATGAAGGTCGTGCTGGCCGGACGGTGCGCACCGAAAAATTCCCTGCGCACTTTCCACGTGGCCTGGATGTAATCACGATGCTTGAGGAATCCGCGCACCATGACGACATCGGAGGGCGTAGCACCCCCTGCCGCGAGCACTGCCCCGATCCGCTGGAATAGGGCGCGACACTGCGCCTCCGGATCGCCCGCGCCGACGATCCGGCCCGCGGCGTCAATGCCGGCCTGGGCCGATACCCACATCGTGTTGCCCGCACGCACGCCCTGGCTGTAAGGACCATCCAACGCACCGAGTTGAGGAGGATTCAGGAATTGTTTTGGCATGGGCTCGTTTCGCCGCGATTTGGAATTTTGACCGATCGACAATCCAAAGTCCGCATAAGTGGTTATTGTCCACGGGACCGGCCCCGCACTCAACAGGTCGTAATCGAGGATGGTCAGATTGCGTGCGTTGTCGACTGCGCGCACGTGCGCGGCGGCAGGCTGCGTGCGCTCGCGGTCACTTCACGCGACCGCTGGCCGGGGCTGGCCGAAATTCCGACCGTCGCGGAATCCGGCGTGCCCGGTTACGAAAGCTCGAGCTGGCAGGCGCTGTTCGGCCCGGCAAAGATGCCCGTCGAAATAGTGAACCGTCTCTATCGCGAAATTGCGCACAGCACGAAAAACCCGGAGACGGTGAGACGCTTCAACGCGGAGGAAATACTGCCGCTGGGCACGACGCCGCAGGAACTCGACGCGCACGTCGCGCGTGAGCTGGAAAATTGGGTCAAGGCCACGCAGGCGGCGAGACTGAGCGTGCACTGAACGCTACTGATTCCTGCCGACGTTGTCGCGAATCAGTTTGCCCATGCGCTCGCGCTCGCGGCGCATGAATTCCGCCGCTTCCGCAGGCGTTGATCCGAGCGGCTCCGCGCCCTGCCCAGCGAGCTTTTCTTTAATATCCGGCGTGAACAGGATACGGCGCGTTTCGGCCTGCAGCTTGGCGACGATCTCCGGCGGGGTTTTGCCGGGCGCGAGTATGCCCTGCCACGAGCCCGTGATGAAATCGGGAATTCCCGATTCCGCGAACGTGGGCGTGTCGGGCAGCGCCGCGTTGCGTTGCGCGCTGGTCACCGCCAGCAGCTTCAACTTGCCGCCCTTCACGTACGGGAGCGTGGCGAGCATGCCATTGAAGAGAACGTCGGCCTGCCCCGACGCCACGTCGAGCACCGCCTGCGCACCGCCCTTGCCCGGAATATAGACCCAGTCGATGCCGGCGCGCGACGCCAGCATGATGCCCGCCCAGTGCGGCGCAGTGGTCTGCCCGGCGGTGGCGAAATTAAACTTGCCGGGCCGCGCTTTGGCGAGCGCGATGAGCTGCTTGACGTTGGACGCCGGCACGCTCGGGTGCACGCAAAACAAATGCGGCGAATACGAAACGATGGTGACGGGCGTGAAATCGCGCTGCAGGTCGATCGTCGCCTTGCCGTGCATGAGCACGGTGATCGTCGTGCTCCCGTAGTCGGCCAGGAGATAGGTATAGCCGTCCGGCGGCGACTTGGTCAGCAATTCGTTGCCGATGAGCCCGCTGCCGCCCGGACGGTTGTCGACGATGATCTGCTGGCCCCAGCTTTCGGTGAGCTTGGCGCCGATCACGCGCGCAAGGATGTCGGAAGTGCCGCCGGCAACGTTGGCGATGATCATGCGGATCGGCTTGACGGGATAAGTAGAGTCCGCGGCGCCCGCGGGTCCGGCGCACGCTGCAATCGCCAGCGTGCAGCAGGTAAATTGCCCGACCGCTTTTATGGCTTCACCGCAGGCGCCACCGACAGGCCGCGCACGCCATTCTTCGCTATCGTGCGGACGACCAGCCCGCTCGCTTTGACGTCCTCGATGAACTCGGCGAGATAGCGCGCGCCAACCGCGTGTCCCTTGGGCGTGCCGGCCGCCTGCTGCACCACGGTGAAGCGGCCTTCGAGTATGCGCGAGCCGGGAAGTTTTTCGCGATAGATCTCGAGTTGCGGCCTCAATCCGGCGAGCGCATCCATCTTGTCGGCGACAAACATTTTGAATACGGCGTCGGCGCCCGTGGCACGCGTGAGTGTCGCATGCTGTAACGTGCGTGTCAGATACAGGTCGTAGGCGGCTTTGGCGGAGACCGCAATGCGTATTCCCTTGCGGTCCACCTCGGCTATGCTTTTCAGCGGCGAACCGGGCGGCACCAGATACGTAGACTCGATTTCCACGTAAGCGGCGGTGAAGTCGATTTCATTCGCGCGCTTGGGTTCGATGCCGAGAAACCCGACGTGCCAAGCGCCGCTGGCGGCCGACTCGGCGAGCGCGCCGGCGGATTCGTAGGACACGATCTCGACGGGCACGCCCAAGCGTTTGCCCAATTCATGCGCGAGATCGAGCGCTACACCGCTTGGCGCGCGAGTGACGGGGTCGCGCGCGGTGAGCAGGATGTTGGAAAAATTAATGCCGACGCGCAATGTGCCCGTGGGCGCGAGGTCGGCACGTGCAGCGGCGGTATTTTCACTCATGCTTGCACGCACTGCGAACGGATTGCGGCTGGCCTGCCGAAATCGCAATTCTGAACGGGTTGAAACGCTGCATGATGACGGGCTTCCTTGGAATGACGAAATCCGATACTGTATGTAACCCATCCCGCCGTCAAGCACAGGCGCGCATATTCGATCGGCAATCAGGCGCTCCCGATTCGACCCAATGATCGAATACGATGGAACAGTTCACTACATACGGAGATTGAACGATGAATTTGACGCTTTACTACGCCCCCATGACCTGCGCGCTTGTGCCCTACGTTACGCTCACCGAAGCCGGAGAATTACTGCGACCTTCCTGGTTCCGAAGAAAGCGTGAAACGCGCCGGCAACAAGCTCTTGTTCGAGGATATCGCGCTCGCCGACGATCTCCTGGCGGAACGCGAATGGTTCTGCGACCACTTCACTGCCGTCGACGCCTACTTCTTCGGGTGTTTCCGCCGCGCGATGTCGTTCATGCTCGACGTCTCGGCGTTCAAAAACTGTGTCGCGCATTTCGAGCGCATGCAGCAGCGCGCGAGCGTGCAGAAGGTCCAGGCCTGTGAAAAAGAGGTGCAGGCCGCGTTCGCGAAGGCGGCATGACAAGAGCGGTGACTTGGTGATTGGGTAAGTTGGTCACTTAATCGCTTAGAGCGCATTTCAAAATGAAGGTAGCGCAGGCGACCCGCCTGCATCGTCATCGAATG
>JANNPG010000587.1:0-1701 GCA_031399805.1 Betaproteobacteria bacterium
AAACCACGACCATTGGCCTGCGCTTTCAGGTCATGCAACGCCGCAAACTCGCGCGCGCCAGCACGACGGTCGAGGCCGCAGGCCGGAAGATGCGGGTAAAGGTCACTGAACGTCCGGGCAGAAAGACCGCCAAGGTGGAAGCCGACGACTTGTTGAGCGTGATCGGGGGCCGAGCGGAACGCGAACGGCTGCAGCGCGAAGCCGAGCAGGTGGTATTGCGCAAGGATCGCGAGTGAGCGACGTCACGCAAACACTGGCGAAACTCGAAGCTATCCTGCGCGACACCGGACCTGTCGCGGTCGCGGTGAGCGGGGGTGTGGACAGCTTGACGCTGGCAACACTCGCGCATCGCCTATTGCGCGGCGGAGTCGAAATGTTCCATGCCGTCTCGCCCGCCGTGCCGCAGGAAGCCACCGATCGCGTGCGTACGCTGGCAGCGCGCGAAGGCTGGAAGTTGTCGGTGGTCGACGCGGGCGAGTTTGGCGACGCGGACTATCGCCGCAATCCGGTCAACCGCTGTTTTTACTGCAAGACCCATTTATATGGCGCGCTGGTGCCGCATACGACCGCACAGATCGTCGCCGGCACCAACCTCGACGATCTCGGCGAATACCGTCCCGGTCTGGACGCGGCAAAGAACCACGGCGTGCGCCATCCGTTCGTCGAAGCCGGCATCGACAAGAAAACCGTGCGCGCCATTGCGCGCCACCTCGATCTCGGAGACGTCTCCGAGCTGCCTTCCGCGCCGTGTCTGTCGAGCCGCATCGAAACCGGCATCGCGATCGATCCGGACATGCTAAAGCTGGTGCATGCGGCGGAACGCCTGGTATCGAAATCACTCGCCCCGCGCACGGTGCGCTGCCGGGTTCGCGCCAAGGGCGTGGTGATCGAGCTCGATGAACAGAACCTCGCCAAGCTCGATGGCGAAGCGCGCGACGCGCTGACGGACAATGTCGGCACGCTGTTTCGCGACGGTGGATTCGAGTACGCCGTGTCGCTGGCGCCTTATCGCACCGGCAGCGCTTTTCTCGTGCGCCTGCAGCGCGACGCCGCTTGAGCGAGGGTAAATCTCTCTTAACACGAAGGGTCACGAAGGAAAAACGAAGCGACACGAAGGAAAGCCAATGCAGGTAAAGGGGCGACCAGAATGGGGTAACGAGCGATTTCCGCCCCAAGTTGCAGTTCGATCTTTTTGTTCTTGCTTCGTGTTCCTTCGTTTTTCCTTCGTGACCCTTCGTGTTCAAAGTGTTTCTCTTTTTTGGTTTTTAGATCGATGACGCTGCATAAAGACGTAATGCTGGATTTTGCGCGCGGTGCCCGCACCGGGCTGGACGAAGCGGTGCTGTGCGCGTCGAAGTCGGTGGCGCATCTGTCCGCGATCCTCGAGCAGGCGCAGGCAAAGGGACGGCACATGCTGCTGACCCGCCTGCTGCCGGAACAGCTTGCGGGATTGTCCGACCAGCATCGCGCCGCGATCGACTATGAGCCGCTGTCGCGAACCGGCTATTTCGGCGGTGCACATAAATTGAAGTCCAAAGTCCAGGTTGCAGTGGTTGCCGCCGGAACTTCGGACGTTGCGGTTGCGCGCGAAGCGGCGCGGACGCTGCGTTTCTACGGCGAACCGTCAGTTGAGATCAACGACGTCGGCGTAGCCGGCCTGTGGCGGTTGCTGGAACGCATCGAGGAAATCCGCACGCACCG
>JANNPG010000337.1:0-2472 GCA_031399805.1 Betaproteobacteria bacterium
CACCACTCGAGTTGCTTCTCCATGTTTTCGCGAATGAGGTGCATCGGCACGTGGCCCGGCCCCTCGTTCATGACCTGCACGTCGTACTCCCAGGCAATCTTGGTCAGCTCGCCCTGCGTCTGCAGCTCGGCGAACTGTGCCTGATCGTTCGCGTCGGCGATCGAGCCCGGCCGGAGGCCGTCCCCGAGCGAGAACGACACGTCGTACGCTTTCATGATTTCGCAAATGTCTTCAAAGTGCGTGTAGAGGAATGACTCCGTGTGATGCGCCAGGCACCACTTGGCCATGATCGAGCCGCCGCGCGACACGATGCCGGTCATGCGTTTGGCCGTCAGCGGGATGTAGGCGAGCCGCACGCCGGCGTGGATGGTGAAATAATCCACGCCCTGTTCGGCCTGCTCGATCAGCGTGTCGCGGAACATCTCCCAGGTGAGTTCTTCAGCGCGGCCGTCCACTTTCTCCAGCGCCTGGTAGATCGGCACCGTGCCGATCGGCACCGGCGAGTTGCGGATGATCCATTCGCGCGTCTCGTGAATATTCTTGCCGGTCGACAAATCCATCACGGTGTCGCCGCCCCAACGCGTCGACCACGTCATTTTTTCGACCTCTTCGGCGATCGAGCTCGACAACGCCGAATTGCCGATGTTGGCGTTGATCTTTACGAGGAAGTTGCGGCCGATGATCATCGGCTCGGTTTCAGGATGATTGATGTTGGCGGGAATGATTGCGCGGCCGCGCGCAACTTCGTCGCGCACGAACTCGGGCGTAACCTCGGCCGGAATGGCCGCGCCGAAGCTCTGCCCCGCATGCTGGCGCGTGACGAGCTCCGGCAGCCCGTCGCGCCGCTGCGTTTCACGAATCGCGATGTATTCCATCTCCGGAGTGATGATGCCGCGGCGCGCGTAATGCATCTGCGAGACGTTCAACCCGGCGCGGGCGCGCCGCGGCTGGCGTTTGAGATTGAAGCGCAACTCCGCGAGTTTCGGATCGGCCGCGCGGCCGCGACCATAAGCCGAGGTCAGATCAGGCAACAACTCGGTGTCGTTGCGCTCCACGATCCAATTTTCGCGCGATGGCGACAAGCCGGAACGAATGTCGATTTTGACCGCGGGATCAGTGTACGGGCCCGACGTGTCGTAGACGAAAATCGGCGGGTTCTTTTCGGCGCCCATTTCGGCGGACGTGTCGGACTGGCTGATTTCGCGCATCGGCACCCGCAGGTCCGGGCGGGAACCCTCGACGTACACCTTGCGCGAGGCAGGCAGCGGCTTGACTGCGGCTGCGTCGACGTGCGCCGTGGCGCTCAAAAACTTGGGATTTGCATTCATGCTTGCTCCTCGCAGTGAAAACAGGGTCGAGCGGCGCGAGGACATCGGAATGGCGCCACGCTTCCCTGCGGCGGCATTATCCGCATCAGGTTCCAAGGGTCTTTCTCACCCTGACCGGGATTCGGGATTCGGGATTCAGGAATCAGCAAAACCCGCTCTGCCGCATCCTGAATCTTTGATCCTGACTCCTGAACAAGGACCCCTAACGTGTGGTGATCAAACTACTGGAATTATGTGATAATTGCAAGCTCGGAATCCCCCTTCCTATATCCCTGTTTTCAGTCACCCTCGTGAACGCACAAACCGACCTCGAACGCGCGCGCTTCAACATGGTGGAACAGCAGATTCGCCCGTGGGAGGTGCTTGACCAGCAAGTGCTCGACCTGCTCTTCACGGTACGGCGCGAAGACTTCGTTCTGCCGCAGTATCGCAGCCTCGCATTCGTCGATATGGAAATCCCGCTCACGGGTGACGCAGCAGCGGGCGAGACCATGCTCACACCCAAGATCGAAGCGCGCATGTTGCAGGAACTCGCTCTCCAGCCCACCGACCGCATTCTCGAGGTCGGCACCGGCAGCGGCTACATGACCGCACTCCTCGCCAAGCGCGGTGCGCACGTCACCAGCGTCGAGATCAATCCCGAATTCAGCGCGGCCGCGGCAGCCAAACTCGCCGCGCACGATATCACCAACGTCACGCTTGAAGTGGGTGATGCGGCGCGTGGCTGGAACAAAAGTGCGCCCTACGACGCGATCGTGCTGACCGGCTCCGTGCCCGTGCTGGCGGACGAATTTCAGCGCAGCTTGAAGCCGGGTGGGCGCCTGCTGGCAGTCGTCGGCGAAGCGCCGGTAATGGCGGCGCGCCTCACGACCTGCGCGGGCGGCGGCGCATACAACACCGTGACGCTGTTCGAAACCTGCATCCCGGTGCTGCGCAATGCGCCGCAACCGCAAAGATTCGTGTTTTGATCGGGCAATTGCCGGCAACGACACTGCGGCTATGGCTGGACGCCAATTTGAGCGGCCGCATCAATGCGTGGGCCGACCAAGTCGACCCTGCGCTGCCGCGTTATTGATCGTATGCACGCAGCCGGACTACTGACTTCGTTATTGGGATTGGCGCTGGCCGCCGCAGTTCAGGCTGT
>JANNPG010000339.1:0-3481 GCA_031399805.1 Betaproteobacteria bacterium
TTCGGTGCCGATCTCGTCAATTTTCTCAAGGCGGGCCGGGACTTTGGGCTGCTCAAAGGAAAGATGCAGCTCTTCGTGCACGGCCTCGACCTGGCGAAGATGGGCGCGATGAAGGACTCGCTGCCTGAGGGCACATTGTCCACCGTGTGGTATCCGTTTTACGCAATTGATACGCCACGTTCCAAAGCCTTCGCCGCCGAAGTCGAGAAGCGCATGAAGACGTACGCCACTGGCCCCGCGCCGGTCGGGTACACGGCCGGGCGCATGATCATCGAAGCGATCAAGAAAGCCGGTACCGATGACGTCGACAAGGTGCGCGACCAACTTGGTAGCGTGCAATTCGAAGGGCCGACCGGACTCATCAAGGTGCGTGCCTGCGACAACATGGCGCTCTACAATTTCTATGTCGGCAATGTGAAGCGCGATCCGAAATTTCCGGATGGCATCGGCGTGGAAAACGTGAAGACATTCCACACGGAGAGCATCGTTCGCTCGTGCGTTGACGTGTTGCGCGCGCGCGGCGGGTAACACCGCGCGAACGGCTCGCGGTGTCGCTCCTCGAAATTCGCGACCTGGCCACTTCCTATGGCACGAGCCAGGTGCTGTTCGGCATTTCGCTTGCCGTCGAAGCGGGCGAAGTGGTCGCGCTACTGGGTCGCAACGGCGCGGGCAAGACCACGACGCTATCGAGCGTGATGGGGCTCGTCCCGCCGAACAGCGGCAGCATTCAATTCCGAGGTAAGGAGATTCTCGGCGCCGAGCCATACGAGGCGTGCCGGCTCGGGCTTGGCTTTGTGGCCGAAGACTGTCGCCTCTTTAGCGGACTCACGGTCGCCGAGAATTTTGAAGCGGCGCGCATGGCACCTCGCCATGGAGCCACCCGATCGCACTGGGATATCGCGCGCATCGTCGAGCTCTTTCCCGATGTGCGCACGTTTCTGGATCGCCGTGCGGGTGCGCTTTCAGGGGGCCAGCAGCGCATGGTGGCGATCGCTCGCACCCTGATGGGGAATCCGGATCTGTTGCTGCTTGACGAACCTTCCGAGGGCCTTGCCCCACTCGTGGTCGATGCGCTATTGAAGCGCCTGATGACCCTCAAGAAAACCGGCGCGACGGTGCTCATCTCCGAGCAGAACCTGCGTTTTGCGACCGAGCTTGCCGATCGCGTGTACATCATCGAGAAGGGCGAAATCCGGTATCAGGGTACGCCCGCGGAACTCGCTGCGCGGCCCGCGATCAGGCAGCAGTATTTGATGATCTGATGGCCTAATGGTTCGCGGGTTCAAGTGTCGCCAGGGCCGCTCGTGGGCGGACGGTGGGATACCAGGCCGCCACCCGCACCGGTAGTCTCGCCGCTTGCGTCTGCGCGGGCGGCCGCCAACGTGGAATCCACAGCGGGCAGCGTCAGTGGCAAACGATGTGGACGCGGGATGTGCGGCCGGTGAAGATGGGGACAACCCGCCAATAGGAAAGAAGTTCCTACCAGCGCAAGGACGCCCAAGATCGCTCCCTTGTTTTTCATCGTACTGCCCTCCTATGCTGATGCCCTGAATGAAATTCGCAACCCGCAAAGCAGCCTACTTGAACATGCCCGATCATTCTTCGCCTTCATCGGAATGGCTGTCAATCCCTTTTCTGTCAACGGGCCGTCAATAGGGCGCGGGCCTCTGTGGCCGCCTTTCCTGTGGTCTAGGTCGTCAAGCGCCGCTCGTGGCAAAATCGTTCGCGGTGCGGGATCGGCTTGGTGGTACGACGCGCAAAAGGTGATTGATCTTGAACTTAGGTGCAACGCTGACGCAGGCGGCCCGCAAATGGCCGAACAAGGAGGGACTCGTCTTCGAGGGTCGGCGCTGGACGTTCGCGCAATGGAATCGCGAGGCGAATAAGGCGGCACACGCGTTTCGGGCGCAAGGCATCACGAAAGGCGATCGCGTTGCGATCCTCACCTGGAACCTTCCCGAGCAGGTCATTGCGTTCTACGGCTTGATGAAGATCGGCGCGGTGCCGGTGCCGATCAACTACCGTCTTGCGGCGAACGAAATCAAATACATCATCGATGACAGTGGCGCGCGACTCCTCATGTTCGAAGAGTCGCTGCGGGAGCGTGTCGCACCCATCGCCGCCGACCTGGCCGTCGAGGGACTCATCGTCATCGGTGATCGCCCGCAGGGTGGTGAGATCCCTTTCGAGCGATTCATCGAATCCGGTGCGGATGCGGAACCAGAGGCCGCGGTTGGCTACGACGACACCGCATTCATCATGTACACCTCGGGCACGACGGGCAAGCCAAAAGGCGTGGTGCGCACCCACCTGCAAGAGCTGATGGGCAGCATGAGCATGGCGCTCGAATGCGGATTTCGCCATGATGATGTGATCCTCAACAACAAGCCGCTCTTTCACATCGCGCAGCTGCAGATCCAGTTCGTACCGTTCGTGCAGCTCGGTGGCAAGAACGTGTTGACGCGCGGCTTCGATGTGCACGAGACGTTGTCCCTCGTAGGCGCAGAGAAAATTACCTGCCTGCATGGCGTGCCGACGCAGATGGTGATGATGGTGCAGGCGGATCTTTCGAAGTACGATCTGCGCTCGCTCAGGTGCGGTTTCTACGGCGGACAGACGCTTGCCGATGACGTCACGAAAAAATGCATGGCGTTGTTTCCGGATTACTTCGGCAACATCTACGGTTCGACCGAAGCCCTGGCGGTCACGACCTGCGACTATCGCAAGCACCCGAACAAGCTTGGCAGCGTCGGCAAGGCGGCGGTCAACATGGAAGTTCGCATCGTCAATGCGGATTCGGGCGATCCGAATGATGTTTGCAAACCGGGTGAGATCGGCCAACTCATTACGCGCGGCCCCAGCCTTCTGAAAGAATATTTTCGTCTGCCGGAGCGCACCGCTGCCGCCTTCCATGAGGGGTGGTTCTACTCCGGTGACGCGGCTTTTGCGGACGACGAAGGCTTCATCACGGTCATGGGTCGGATGGATCACACGATCAAGAGCGGTGGCGAGAACATTCATCCCTCGGAAGTCGAGAACGTGTTGTTCGAGCATCCGGGGATCGCGAACGCCGCGGCAGTCGGCTTGCCAAGCAAACGGTGGGGGCAGGTGGTGGTCGCGGCGATCATCCGCAAAGATCCAAAGCTCGATGCCGCGACGCTCGACAGGTTCTGTCGCGACAGCCCGAATCTCGCGGACTTCAAACGGCCACGCCATTACTTCTTCGTGGACGAGATACCGTCGAATCCGACGGGCAAGGTGGAGCGCGGGAAGCTGAAGGACAAGCTGGTGGCGTTGGTGAAGGAGCCTATTGAGTAGTTCCCTCGATGAGTAATTCTCTCGATGAGTAAATCCCTCGATGAGTAAATCCCTCGATGAGTAAATCCCTCGATGAGTAAATCCCTCGATCTTGAACCACAGGGGACGCAGAGGACGCGGAGGAATGCGAGGACAGGAAACAGGAAACGGGAAACGGGAAACG
>JANNPG010000357.1:0-7730 GCA_031399805.1 Betaproteobacteria bacterium
CTGTGAAATAAGCCCTACGAAACAGGCTTCTATGCGGAGCGCGCCGCGCCCAGGAAAAGTTCAATCTCAAGTCCCAAAATAGTCCTTTCCTAGCCCCGGTTAATTCGCTACACTCGCCGCCAAATCCTCTCATAATTATTATTAAATAATCCTATGTTTTCAGGCGTCTTCAGTCTTCCTTGGTGGGGCTACGTGGTGGTCACGCTGGTCTTCACGCACATCACGATTGCCGCCGTGACGATATACCTGCACCGGCATTCGGCGCACCGCGCGCTCGACCTGCACCCTGTCGTCAGCCATTTTTTCCGCCTGTGGCTGTGGCTGACCACCGGCATGGAGACCAAGCAGTGGACCGCTGTTCACCGCAAGCACCACGCGCGCTGCGAAACGGCCGACGATCCGCACAGCCCTGTCGTGCTCGGCATCAGAAAGGTGATGTGGCAGGGTGCGGACTTGTACAAGCTGGAATCGAAGAATCCCGAAACGCTCGAAAGATTCGGCCAGGGCACGCCCGACGACTGGATGGAGCGCAACGTGTACGCGTCGCACTCCGTCGCCGGCATCGCGACCATGATGATCGTCGATCTCGCGTTGTTCGGTTTCATCGGCCTGACGATCTGGGCCGTGCAGATGGCGTGGATCCCTTTCTTCGCGGCGGGCGTCATAAACGGCGTCGGGCATTACTGGGGCTACCGCAGCTTCCAGGCCGAAGACGCGAGCCGCAATATCGTGCCGTGGGGTATCCTCATCGGCGGCGAAGAACTGCACAACAATCACCACGCCTACCCGTCGTCAGCGCAGCTGTCGAACAAATGGTGGGAGTTCGACATCGGCTGGATGTACATCCGCATGATGGAAATAACCGGCCTCGCCCACGTCAAGAAAGTCGCGCCCAAGGTCATGCTGGCCAGCGACAAGACGCAATGTGACCAGGACACGCTGCACGCGGTGATCATGAGCCGCTACGACGTGCTGGCCAAGTACGCGCGCTCGCTCAAGCAAACCTGCGCCGTCGAAATCGCGCAGCTGAAAGCGCGCGCCGTGCGCGTCGACCGCTCGATGGTCAAGCGCTGGCTGCATAACGATGAGAACAAGCTCTCCGCGCTCGAATTGGAGCGCATGAAGGAAGTGCTGAGCAACAGCAAGACGCTGCACACCGTCTACTCGATGCGCCAGGAACTGACGGCGCTGTGGCAGCGCTCGACCGCCAACAAGGACGAACTGGTGCGCCAGCTTGAAGACTGGTGCCACCGCGCGGAAGCCAGCGGCATCATCGCGCTGCGCGACTTTTCGCTGCGCCTGCGCCGCTACCAGTTGGCCCGCGCTTAGTTTGTATTAGTCACACAATAAAAAAGCCCGCGTGAGCGGGCTTTTTTATTCCCCCCGCGCATTGAATGGCGCTTTGCGTCCATTCGTATGCGCGGAGATAAACCGGCGACAGCGCCGTCCGGATTTATCGCTATTTATTTTATTTTTGTTTCTTTATAGATCACGTGCTTGCGGGCGACCGGGTCGAATTTCCTGATCTCGAGCTTGTCCGGGGTCGTGCGCTTGTTCTTGTTGGTCGTATAGAAGTGGCCGGTGCCGGCGGTCGATTCAAGTTTTATTTTTTCTCTCATGTCCGGCCCCCTTAGATTGCTTCGCCGCGCGCGCGCATTTCCGCGATCACGACGTCAATGCCCTTCTTGTCGATCGTGCGCAGGCCGTGCTGCGAAACACGCATGCGCACCCAGCGAGCTTCACTCTCGACCCAGAAACGGCGGTTTTGCAAATTGGGCAGGAACCGGCGACGCGTCTTGTTGTTCGCGTGCGAAACGTGGTTCCCCAACTGCGGCTTCTTGCCTGTGACGTCACATACGCGTGCCATGATGCAACTCCCGGAATTCGGAAAAGGCGCGATTCTACACTATTTCTGCGGTTTGCCCAAGCTGAATCAAGCCTTGAGGCCACACGGAATCAATAACTTAGGCCGAACAGTCTTATGTCAGAAAATCCGTGTGTTGCGTTGGTCCGACGCAGTTTGGTTTGGCACGCGATTTAGTTAGCGCGCACGCCCGCTTCTTTTACCACCTTGGCCCAGGTTTTGACGTCGTTGGCGATCTGGGTAGCGAGTTCCTGGGGGGTGCTGCCGGCGGGCTCGGCGCCCATATCGGCGAGCTGCGCCCGTATATCGGGCCTTTTGAAAATCTTGATCATCTCGGCATTGAGCTTGTTGATGATGGGCTCGGGCACTTTGAGCGGCGCGATCATGCCATACCATTCGCGCATTTCCAGCCCCGCCGGCAACGGCACGCCGGCTTCTGCGATGGTTGGCACGTCGGGCAATGCTGCCGAGCGCTTGACGCTGGTGACGACGATCGGCTTCAGGCGCTTGGCCTGAATGAGGGGCATCGCCGAGGGCACCGACGCGAACGCGAACGTCACTTCGCCGGAGGCCACTGCCACCAGCGCAGGGCCGCCGCCCTTGAACGGCACGTGGACCATAGTGGTGCCCGTCAGGCGCTTGAACACCTCGCCTGCAAGATGGTGGAGCGATCCATTGCCCGACGACGCGTTGGAGACCTGGCCCGGCTTGTCTTTGGCCAGCTTGATCAGATCCTGCAGCGAGTTGATCGGGGAAGACTGCGGCACGACGATGGCGTTGGTGACCCAGGCCAGCAGCGAAATCGCCGCAAAGCCGGTCGCCGTGTCATAAGGCAGCTTGTCGTAGGTGCTGGCGCTGACGGTGAACGGCCCGCTCGGCACCATCATCAGGGTATAACCATCGGGTGTTGCCGTGGACACCATGGCGGCAGCAAGGGTGCCGCCGGCGCCGCCGCGGTTATCCACCACCACCGATTGCCCCCACGCCGAGGCCAGATGCCCGCTCAATATCCGCGCGAGGATGTCGGTGGCGCCGCCGGGCGGAAATCCGACGACGACGCGGATAGGCCGCTGCGGATAATTCGCCGCCGCGTCCTGCGCAAAGGCGGTGGTGGTGACACTGAGTCCGGCGCCGGCAAGCACCAGCGCAGCGATGGTCGTCGTTTTCATTGTTCTGCTCCTGTGCACCGGGCCATGCCGGCGAGTTGTTACGAATAAGAGTCCCTAACATAATGCAACGCACACGTGTTTCATTATGTTAGGGACTCTAGATGTTACGCCCGCACGCGAGCGGTCGCAATTCGGCGGTGACGCGGCAGCGTTCGACTGGGGCGTACGTGCGAACAGGTATCTGGCGCGGGTGCGATCAGTCCAGTTTGGCGCCCGCTGTTTTGGCCACCTGCGCCCACTTCGCGACTTCGGACTTGATGTGCGCGGCGTACTGGTCGGGGGTGGACAGCACCGGGTCGAACGCGAGCTGATTGAGGCGTTCGCGGCCGGCGGGCGAACTCATGCCCTTCACGATCTCCGCGTTGAGGCGGGTGACGATCTCGCGCGGCAGGTTCGCCGGCGCGTTGACGCCCACCCACGAGCTCACGTCGAAAGTCTTGAGGCCCGACTCGTCGATCGTCGGCAGATCCGGCGCGGCGTTGGAGCGCTTGATGCTCGTCACCGCGATACCGCGCAACTTGCCCGTCTTCACGTGCGGTAGCGCGGTCGGCTGGTTGGAGAAGGTCATGCTGACTTGGCCCGCGATCGCGTCGGTGATCGCCGGCGCACCGCCCTTGTAGGGAATGTGCACGAGATCCACTTTCGCCATCGACTTGAACAACTCCCCCGACATATGGTCGGACGAGCCGCTGCCCGACGACGAGAACGTGAGCTTGCCCGGGTTGGCTTTCGCAAGCGCGATCAGCTCCTTCACGGTCTTTACCGGCAGCGACGGATGCACCACCAGCACGTTGGGCACCTGCGCGATCTGCGTGATCGCGGTGAAATCGCGCACCGGATCGTACGGAATCTTCGAGTAGATCGCCGGGTTGATCGACAGCGAGCCGATGCCGCCCATCAGCAGGGTGTAGCCGTCGGGCGCGGCTTTGGCCGCGAGCTCCGTGCCAATCACGCCGTTCGCGCCCGGGCGGTTGTCGACGATCACCTGCTGGCCGAAGGCCGCGGTCAACTGCTCGGCCACCACGCGTCCGATGATGTCGGTGCTGCCGCCGGCGGGAAAAGGCACGATGATGCGGATGGGTTTGGCGGGGTAGTTCTGGGCGTGGGCGGACGCAGCGGCGAGCGCCGCGAGTACGGCGCCAGTGACGACAGTGATCTTGCGCATGGCTCCTCCGGGGATTGGCTGAAAACAGACTGGCGGATTATAGTAATAAACAGGGCCGGAGTCATTTTCGCTCTGCGAGCAATGCCATCTGCTTGCTCTTTTTCTTTGTTCAGCAGCTACCGGTCAGTAGCTACGGGTCGGGCTGAGCTGACCCCTTACTCTTTTACTAGATTATCGTCTGCTGCGGGCCGGAGTAGCGTACCAGCGGCTCGGCAAGAATTTGCAAGCTGATGATCGTGTAGAGCACCATCAGCGCGGTCATCGGCACGAGGGCCCGCAGCGCGCGGCCGCGCGCTTCCAGCAGCCGCTCGGCGGCGACGTGGGCGAGATAGACCGAGATCGCGTGGCCGGAGACGATCGCGCCCAGCGCCAGATACCACGCGGTCCTGGTACTGATGAGTGCGATGTCCGGCGTGAAATCGCGCGTGCCGAACAGGTTCCAGCCCAGGCCAAGCGGATCCGAAAGCAGGAACACGAGGCTTTGCCCCTGGACCAGCAGGTAGGTGAAGCTGTGCGCAAAGTGGTAGCCGACGGCGATCGGAATCAGGGTCGGAGCGAACGCGCGTGCGTAGTCGAGCGTCGCCGGCGTGCCGCCCGCGGCCACCCGCGCCAGGGCGCAGGCTGCGTAGTACAGACCGAGGAACGCAAGCCACATAGCGAGCAGCCCCGCCGTGTGCAGCGCGATCCAGACGCCGTCGCCCAGCGCCGGGTTGATGTCGTGGATCGCGTCCTCGACCGCGACCCAGTGCTTGCTGCCCTGGAAGCCGTCGAACAGGACGATCGCGAGCATCGCCATGATGAACGCGATTTCCGCGCTCGACGATTTCGGGGAGTCCCGCGCCAGCAGGCCGGCCGCGTGCGGGCGGAGCACCAGATCGCCCTGCGGCCCCCGCGCGATCGGGGCGAAGCGCGCGAACAGTTCGAACACGCGATGAAACGGGTCGGCATTGGATAGCCAGGCCTGCGCCCCATAACGCGCCATGCCCGCCCAGGTCAGCGCCGAATACGCGATCAGCAGCCAGGCCAGGGCCAACGGCGTCGCGCGAAACGGAAATATCAGTTCCACCCAACCGAAGGCGAGCAGTCCGGCGAGC
Organism: Betaproteobacteria bacterium; assembly: GCA_031399805.1. Classification (GTDB taxonomy): domain Bacteria; phylum Pseudomonadota; class Gammaproteobacteria; order Burkholderiales; family SG8-41; genus PALSA-1004. Next base: position 5,293 of record JANNPG010000357.1, read on the forward strand.
GCGATCCAGCCGCCAGCCCGTGGTGGAAACTGTCTTTCTCCCCTGCCGGAGGAAACCATGTCGTAGAGGGTCCGCCACGGATTCACCGCCGGCCATATGTTTCCCGCCAGCATGGCCAGGTAGGAAAACCCCACCCACCACACGATCCACACGAGCGTCGGCGCAATGTTCCGGTTCGGATCCGTGATTCCGGCGAATCCAGCAAGGACGACCAGCGCGAGGGCCGCGACTCCCGCCGCCCTCACGGTCGCGGACAGCCAGCTACGCCCGAGCAATCTGCCGAACGCCGTTCCCGCGAGCGTCAATTGCGCACCCGCGTAGCGCTCGGCGCCGCCGCGGGAGAACGCGGCGACGATGACGAAGGTCAGCGTCACCGTGAGCGCCCCGCCGGCGATGAAGAGCCACACCGGCACGGGGAGCTCGTAGCGCGAGCCGAATGCGTGAGCGAGCGCCTCCAGGGGTGTGCCAAGAAAAACGAGTGCAAACCTCACCGGGGATGAACTTCCAGCCACAGGAGCGCCCCTCGACCATGGGCGTGCTTGCCGCTCTGCGCTCCTTCATGGGCATGCACCGCGAAACGACCGCTCGCGTGGGCTTTGAACTCCATCGCCTCGGATTTTCCGGGCCGCACCGTGACCGAGATGTCGTAGCCCTCGAGATGCACGGTGAGGGGGCGGTCCGCGGTCCACTCGATGCGCAGGCGCGCGTCCTGCGGCGCGCTCAATACGCGTTGCGCGCGTGGTACCGCGCCGTTGCGGATTTCGACCGCGACTGCCTGCGGCTGCGCCGCGGCGGCCGCCGCGATGAGAACGGCAGCCGCGGCGACGAAAGCGCCCCGAATCAGCGGCCCCGCACTTCCTGGGCCGCGGAATCCTTCAGCACCGCGAGGATCGCCTTCTTCGGAACCGCGGCATCGAAACCCGCGGCTTGGTACTGGCTGTAGAGCTTGAAGTCGGACAGCCGCGACAGAGCGAAGTACGCAAGCTTGTTCGCCTGCGGCGACTTGGGATCGATGCCGAGGTCCTTGGCGACGTCGCGTGCCCAGTTGTGGGAGAACTGGCCGGCGATGAAGTGGGAGTACGACCACGAGCCGTCTGAATAGACGATTTTCCACCATTCGGCCATGCGCCTGGCCGGATCGACCTTGATCGCCGGCATGCCGGCGAGTTTCGCCGCCTCGGCCAGCGCCGCGTTCAGGCCTTCCTTGCCGTCCACCCGGTCGATGTCCCAGTAGGGATCGAAGTGGGCCGCGGCAGTCGCTATCACGAGCTCGGCCGGCGCGCCGCGCTTCATCAACTCGGCGTAGACGATGGCGCCGTGGCCGCCCATCCAGCGCCACTTGGCGATGCCCTGCTCGCCGCCCCAATAGGCCGGAAACCAGTCCGGGCGCTTGATCGTGCCGGTCGCGGCGTCCCACTGGTACCAGACCTTCGCCCAGTCATGCAGTGTCAGTGCGGCGATGATGATGTCGCGATTGGTGTTGTCCACGCCGTGCACTTTCGCGATCGCATCCGCCCAGCCGAGCGAGACATCGATGTTCTCGACCGCGTGCACCGCCAGGCCGCCGGGATAGTAATGATGGCCGGGACCGCCCGCGGCCGGCGCGAACCAGAACGCGTTCTTTTCCGCGCCCTGGTTGAACACAGTCGAGCGCGGATTGTTCACCATGTCGAGGACCAGCGCCCGGATCTTCGCATCCTTGATCGAGTTGATGTGCGCGCGCAACCGATCGGACTGGGCGCGGATCCAGACGCTCGTCTCCGCCGCGCGCTCCGGCGTCGTCGCGTAGATCTCGGCGAGGCGCTTTTCAGGGACTTCCTGCGCTCGCGCCGCGCCGCCGATCGCCATAAGCATGGAAAACGCGCAGACGGCGGTAAACAGTTTCCGAACGGACATGACGTACCCCCTTTGGGTGAGTTGTCGATCTATCTACACTTGCGTCACCATGCAAGTCAAGCGAATAGGAAATTATGCCCCTTTTCACTGTCCGCAACTCTATCTCCGGCCCGTCAAGCGGTCAATCGCACGGTGTTTGGTGGTGCATTCAACTTTTAAGTGCGCCACCGAGGGCTTTGTGAACGACCTCATTAGGTGTTCGGTAGCCGAGGCATTTGCGAGGCCGATTATTGAGCGCATGAACGACGAAGGCAACGATTTAATATTGAACTAAACCGCTTACGCGGTGGTGTAAACTTCGCCGTCCGGTGAAGCGACCCTAATCCCAAGGGTTGTGCGAGCCGTGTGCATGGGGCAGCGTGCACGCGGCACTGGTGTGTGCCAGCGTTGCGAGATAATGGGATAATGGGGTCAGGCTTGGCTAATTGCATAACGCCCTCCATTCGCTTATCATCGTCGCATGGCTCGCAAACCCCGCCTGCACGTGCCCGGTGGTCTCTACCACGTCATCCTGCGAGGTAACGCCCGTCAAGACGTTTTCT
>JANNPG010000362.1:0-17865 GCA_031399805.1 Betaproteobacteria bacterium
TGCGCATCGCGATCCGCGAGGGTGGCCGCACCGTCGGCGCCGGCGTCGTCGCTAAAGTCATCGAGTAAACATAATGGCCGCTGCCAAAAGACAGAAAATCCGTATCCGCCTGAAGGCGTTCGACTACCGTCTGATCGACCAGTCGGCGCTCGAGATCGTGGATACCGCGAAGCGCACCGGTGCGGTGGTCAAGGGCCCGGTGCCATTGCCTACCCGCAAGGAACGTTTTGACGTGCTGCGCTCGCCGCATGCCAACAAGACGTCGCGCGATCAGTTCGAGATCCGCACGCATTTGCGGCTGATGGACATTATCGATCCGACCGACAAAACGGTCGACGCGCTGATGAAGCTCGATCTGCCGGCGGGCGTGGACGTAGAGATCAAGTTGTAAGGAAGCAGGATTCGGGATTCAGGATTCGGTCGAGATCAGGCGCGCGCAGCGCGCGAATCTTCCTGAATCCCGAATCCTGGCTCCTGAATCCTAAAGTGAACGGCCGGCCAATTGAAGTCGGCACCTGCCACCAGCCTTGATGCCGGGGGCAGGTTAAAGAAAAGGTGAATAACATGAGTTTAGGACTAGTCGGTCGCAAGATCGGCATGACGCGCGTCTTTACCGACGATGGGGAGTCCATCCCGGTGACCGTCGTCGACGTGTCGAACAATCGCGTTACGCAGATCAAGACGCCTGACACCGACGGCTACTGCGCAGTGCAGGTCGCCTACGGCAAGCGGCGCGCACGCCGGGTCAACAAGGCCGCGGCGGGACATTACGCCAAAGCCTCGGTTGAAGCCGGATCCGTGTTGAAGGAATTCCGCGTCACCGCCGAGCAGATCGCGAGTCTCAAGGTCGGCGGCGTAGTCGGCGTCGACGTCTTTACGGTCGGCCAGTTTGTCGATGTGTCCGGCCGGACGATAGGCAAGGGCTACGCGGGCGTCATCAAGCGCCATCATTTTAAATCGAACCGCGCATCCCACGGTAACTCGCGCTCGCACAACACGCCGGGCTCGATCTCGATGGCGCAGGACCCGGGCCGCGTGTTTCCGGGCAAGAAAATGACCGGCCATCTGGGCGACGTCAACCGCACGACGCAGAATCTGGTCATAGTGCGCATCGACGCCGAACGCCAGTTGCTGCTGATTCGCGGCGCGATTCCCGGCGCAAAAAATGGCGATATCACGGTTTATCCGGCGGTCAAGACACGCAAAACGGTTGCGAAGCCGGCCGCCAAGCCGGCCGCCGCGAAGGCAGGTAAATGATGGAACTCAAACTGATCGATGAAAGCGGCAAATCGACGGCCAACGTGGCGGCGGCGGATACCGTGTTTGGACGCGATTACAACGAGGCGCTGATTCACCAGGTCGTGACGGCCTATCTCTCGAACGGACGCAGCGGCACGCGCGCGCAGAAAGATCGCGGCGAAGTGCGGCACTCGACCAAAAAACCGTTTGCCCAGAAGGGCACTGGCCGCGCGCGCGCCGGTATGACATCGAGCCCGTTGTGGCGCGGGGGCGGCCGCATATTCCCGAACCGGCCCGACGAGAATTTTACCCACAAGCTCAACAAGAAAATGTACCGCGCCGGCGTGTGTTCGATCCTGTCGCAGCTCGCGCGTGAAGGACGTCTCGCCGTCGTCGACAGCTTTACGCTCGATGCGCCGAAAACCCGGCTGCTTGCGCAAAAAGTTAAAAGCATGGGCTTTGAAAACGTGCTGATTGTCACCGACAGCATGGACGAAAATCTTTTGCTGTCGGCGCGCAATTTGCCCAACGTCAACGTTTGCGCGGTCACGCACGCCGACCCGGTGAGCCTGATCCGGCACGCCCACGTGCTGCTGACCAAAACCGCGATGGCCAAATTCGAGGAGTTGCTGAAATGAGCGCCGCTGGCAGCACCAAAAATACCGAGCGCCTGATGAAAGTGCTGCTCGCCCCGGTGATTTCGGAGAAAGGCACGTTCGTCGGCGAGAAGCACAACCAGTACCTGTTCCGCGTGACGCCGGACGCGACCAAGCCTGAAATCAAGGCCGCGGTCGAGCTGATGTTCGGCACCAAGGACAAGAAAATCGAAGTCGTGTCGGTGCAGGTCGCCAACGTCAAAGGCAAGGAAAAACGCTTCGGCCGCTTCATGGGCCGCCGCAACAACTGGAAGAAGGCCTATGTGTCGCTGAAGACCGGCCAGGAAATTAACTTTGCGGCAGGGGAGACCAAATAATGGCGCTGATTAAAGTCAAGCCGACCTCACCGGGCCGCCGCGCGGTGGTCAAGCTCGTCAATCCCGACCTTTACAAAGGCCGCCCGCACGACGCATTGCTCGAGCGCAAGACCAAGACCGCCGGCCGCAACAACACCGGGCAAATTACGACCCGGCACATGGGCGGCGGCCACAAGCAGCACTACCGCGTGATCGATTTCAAGCGCGACAAGGACGGCATCGTGGCCAAGGTCGAGCGGATTGAGCACGATCCGAACCGCAGCGCGAACATTGCGCTCTTGTGCTACGCGGATGGCGAGCGCCGTTACATCATTGCGCCCAAGGGGATCGCGGTCGGCACCCAGGTGCAGAACGGATCCGATGCGCCGATCAAATCAGGTAACGCGCTGCCGCTCAGGAATATTCCGGTCGGCAGCACGATACATTGCATCGAGATGATGCCGGGCAAGGGCGCGCAAATCGCGCGTGCCGCCGGCACCGCAGTACAGTTGCTGGCGCGCGAAGGCGAATACGCGCAATTGCGGCTGCGTTCCGGTGAAATTCGCAAGGTTCACGTCAATTGCCGCGCGACCATCGGCGAGGTCGGCAACGAAGAAAACAGCCTGCGTTCGATCGGCAAGGCGGGTGCCGTACGCTGGCGCGGCATCCGCCCGACGGTGCGCGGTGTCGCGATGAACCCGATCGACCATCCGCACGGCGGTGGCGAAGGCAAGACCGCCGCGGGTCGCCACCCGGTGAGCCCGTGGGGCACGCTGACCAAGGGCTATCGTACGCGCAAGAACAAGCGCACCAACAGCATGATCGTGCGCCGCCGGCACACCAAGGTCAGCGCGGGATAAACGAGGTAAAAACACATGGCACGTTCAATCAAAAAAGGCCCGTTCGTCGACTATCACCTGATGGCCAAGGTCGAAGCGGCGCGCGCATCCAACGACAAACGCCCGCTCAAAACCTGGTCACGGCGTTCGACCATCCTGCCCGATTTCGTCGGCCTGACGATCGCCGTGCATAACGGCAAGCAACACATTCCGGTCTATATCTCGGAAAACATGGTCGGTCATAAACTCGGCGAGTTTTCGCATACGCGGATCTTCAAGGGTCACTCCAAAGCCGGCAGCGCGGCGGCGCCGATGGCGGACAAGAAGTCCAGTGTCGGGGCGCCTGCGGCGGCGGCCGCACCGGCCAAGAAATGAGGGATGCGCTAATGGAAACCACGGCAAAACTTAACGGTGTGCGGCTCTCGCCCCAGAAGGGCCGGCTGGTTGCCGACCAGATCCGCGGCCTGCAGGTTGAGAAAGCACTTAACCTCCTGTCCTTCAGCCCGAAAAAGGGCGCGGTGATCATACGCAAGGTGCTCGAGTCGGCGATTGCGAATGCCGAACATAACGACGGCGCCGATATCGACGAATTGAAGGTTACGCGTATCTACGTCGAGAAGGGGCCTGTGTTGAAGCGCTTCGCGGCGCGTGCCAAGGGGCGCGGTGTGCGCGTGTTGAAACACAGTTGCCACATTCACCTGACCGTCGGCGACGGAAGGAAATAGTCATGGGACAAAAAATACATCCGATCGGATTCCGGCTGTCGGTATTGCGCAACTGGTCTTCAAAGTGGTATGCGAACAGCAAGAATTTCCCGGGCATGCTGCAGGAAGACATCAAAGTACGCGATTTCCTGAAGCAGAAACTCAGTCATGCCGCAGTCGGCAAAATCATCATCGAGCGTCCGGCGAAGAACGCCAAAATCACGATATTCAGCGCGCGTCCCGGCGTTGTCATCGGCAAGAAGGGCGAGGACATCGAGTCGCTGAAGGCGCAGTTGCAGAAATTGCTGCGCGTGCCGGTGCATATCAACATCGAGGAAATCCGCAAGCCCGAACTCGATGCGCAACTGATCTCGGATTCGATCGCGCAACAGTTGCAGAAGCGCATCATGTTTCGCCGCGCGATGAAGCGCGCCATTACCAACGCCATGCGGTTAGGCGCGCAGGGCATCAAGATCATGAGCGCCGGACGGTTGAACGGTATCGAGATCGCGCGCACGGAATGGTATCGCGAAGGCCGCGTGCCGTTGCATACGCTGCGCGCCGACATCGATTACGGGTTCTCCGAAGCGAAGACCACGTACGGCATCATCGGCATCAAGGTGTGGGTGTTCAAGGGCGAAGTCCGGACCAAGCACGAGCAGGCGCTGGCCGCGCCGGCCGCAATCGAATCGCTGGTGTCCGACAAGCCCGCGTCCGACAAGCCCGCGGCTAAGCCCGCGACTAAGCCCGTGCCCAAGAAAAGACGCACAGGAGTGAAGCATGCTGCAGCCAGCTAGAAGGAAGTACCGCAAGGAACAAAAGGGCCGCAACAAGGGTGTGGCGACGCGCGGCGCCAAGGTGAGCTTCGGCGAATACGGCCTGAAGGCGCTGACTCGCGGCCGCCTGACGGCGCGCCAGATCGAGGCGGCACGGCGCGCCATGACGCGTCACATCAAGCGCGGCGGCCGTATCTGGATCCGCATTTTTCCGGACAAGCCGATCTCGCGCAAACCGGCCGAGGTGCGCATGGGCAACGGCAAGGGGAACCCTGAATACTGGGTCGCCGAAATCGTGCCGGGCAAGGTGCTGTATGAAATGGACGGCGTCGACGAGGCATCTGCGCGCGAGGCGTTTCGCCTCGCCTCGGCCAAGTTGCCGCTGCTGACAACGTTCGTGCACCGTATGGTCGGAGGCTAAGCCATGAAAGCGAGCGAACTGCGCGTCAAGAATACGGACGAGTTGCGCCAGGAACTGAATGAATTGCTGAAAGCGCAGTTCAGCCTGCGCATGCAGGTGGCAACCCAGCAGCTCACCAATAACAGCCAGATCGGCAAAGTGCGCCGCGACATCGCGCGCGTGCGCACGATCATCAATGAAAAGGCACGCCAGTCATGACCGAAACCACAGCGAACAAGCGCACGCTGACCGGCCGCGTCGTCAGCGACAAAATGAACAAGACGGTGACCGTGCTGGTCGAGCGCCGCGTCAAGCACCCGCTCTACGGCAAGATCGTCACGCGCTCCAAGAAATACCACGCGCACGACGAGAAAAACGAGTTCAAAGCGGGCGACACCGTGTTGATCGAGGAATGCCGGCCGATTGCCAAGACCAAGGCCTGGCGGGTCAGCAAGTTGATTGAGAAGGCGCGCGAGATTTAAACGGTAAAAACGCGCCAAAAGTCGAGAAATGGGTTGAAATAGCGGGGGATTCTCGGTAGAATCCCGCGTTCTGTTATACCCGCCCCCGGATTTCGGGCGCGGACGATCTGACCCCGGACGGGTTCCAAGACTGACCGCAGACAGGTTGCAAGAGCGGTTCAAGTTGGAAGAGACGGCAGCACAAAGCGAGAGCAAAAAATGATACAGATGCAGTCCATTCTGGATGTTGCTGACAACACGGGTGCGCGCGCGGTGATGTGCATCAAGGTGCTCGGCGGCTCGAAGCGCCGCTATGCCGGCATCGGCGACGTCATCAAGGTGAGCGTCAAGGACGCCGCCCCCCGCGGCCGCGTCAAGAAGGGTGAAATCTACAACGCGGTCGTCGTGCGCACCGCCAAGGGCATACGTCGCGCCGACGGTTCGATGATCAAGTTTGACAGCAATGCCGCGGTGCTGCTGACCGCCAAGCTGGAGCCGATCGGCACGCGTATTTTCGGACCGGTGACGCGCGAATTGAGGACCGAGCGTTTCATGAAGATCGTATCGCTCGCACCGGAAGTTCTGTAAGGGCCATAGGTAAACAAGTATGCGCAAGATCAAAAAAGGCGATGACGTGATCGTCATTACCGGCAAGGACAGGGGCAAGCGCGGCACCGTGATGCGCACGGTCGACCGCGAGCACGTGCTGGTCGAGGGCGCGAATCGCGTCAAGAAACACCAGCGGCCGAACCCGATGAAAAACACCACCGGCGGCATCGTCGACAAGGAAATGCCGCTGCACGTGTCGAACGTGGCGATTTTCAATCCGGCCACCAAGAAAGCCGATCGCGTCGGCGTGAAGGTGCTCGACGACGGCCGGCGCGTGCGTTTCTATAAATCCAACGGCGAAGTGATCGACGCATGAGTACTCAAGCCAGAACCGCCGGCAAAGACAAAAGCGCAGCGGCGTCCGCCCGCCTGCACACGCATTACCAGAACGAGGTGGTCAAGCAACTGGTCAAGCAGTTTGGCTACAAATCGGTGATGCAGGTCCCGCGCATCGATAAAATCACGCTAAACATGGGCGTCGGTGAGGCGGTGAACGACAAGAAAATCATGGACAACGCGGTCGGCGACATGGCCAAGATCGCCGGCCAGAAGCCGCTGGTTACGAAGTCGCGCAAGTCGATCGCCACCTTCAAGATTCGCGACAACTATCCGATCGGCTGCAAAGTGACGCTGCGCGGCACCCGCATGTACGAGTTTCTCGACCGCCTGGTGTCGATTGCGATTCCGCGTATCCGCGACTTTCGCGGCATTCCAGGCAAGTCTTTCGACGGCCGCGGAAATTTCAATTTCGGCATCAAGGAACAGATCATTTTCCCCGAGATCGAATACGACAAGATCGACGCTTTGCGCGGCATGAATATCACGATCACCACCACCGCCAAAACCGACGCCGAAGGGCGCGCGCTGCTGGCGGCATTCAAATTCCCGTTCAGGAACTGACCCATGTCAAAACTCGTGTTGAAACTTCGCGACCAGAACCGCCGCAAAACAGTGAAGAAATTCGCCGCCAAGCGCGCGCAATTGATGGCGCTCATCAACGATCAGAAGCTGTCGCCGGAAGACCGCTACGAAGCGCGCCTGAAGCTGCAGAAGCTGCCGCGCGATGCGAGCCCGGTGCGGCTGCGGAACCGCTGCGCGCTGACCGGCCGGCCGCGCGGTGTGTACAGTAAATTCGGCCTCGGCCGCAGCAAGCTGCGCGATATCGCGATGCGCGGCGAAATTCCCGGTGTGATCAAGGCGAGCTGGTAGCAGGCAGCAGGAGAAACCATAACCATGAGCATGAGTGATCCGATCGCCGACATGTTGACGCGCATACGCAATGCGCAAATGTCGGAAAAAGTTTCAGTCGCGATGCCGGCGAGCAAGGTGAAAGCCGCGATCGCCAAGGTCCTGAAGGACGAAGGCTATATCGACGACTTCGCGGTGCGCCCGCTGGACGGCAAGCCGACGCTGGAAGTCGGCCTCAAGTACTACGCCGGCCGCCCGGTAATCGAGAAGCTCGAGCGCGTGAGCCGTCCAGGGCTGCGCATTTACAAGCCGAGCGACGACATCCCGCAGGTCATGAACGGCCTCGGTGTGGCAATTGTTTCGACCTCGAAGGGCGTGATGACCGACCGCAAGGCGCGCGGACTCGGCATCGGCGGCGAGGTCTTGTGCATCGTTGCATAGTTGATTGACGCGGCGAACGAGGAATAGCGATGTCCAGAATAGGCAATTTTCCGGTCGAACTGCCGGCCAACGTTGAGGTGCAGTTCTCGCCGAGCGAGATTTCGGTGAAGGGCCCGCTCGGCATGCTGAAGCAGTCGTTGTCGGAGCAGGTCACGCTCGAGAAGATCGAGAACCGGTTGCAGTTCAAGGTGGCCAATGAGTCGCACGCCGCCAATGCGCTGTCGGGAACAATGCGGGCGCTGGTCGCCAACATGGTGCACGGCGTGACCAAAGGCTACGAGCGCAAGCTCATGCTGGTCGGCGTCGGCTTCCGCGCGCAGGCGCAGGGCGACAAATTGAATCTGACGCTGGGCTTTTCGCACCCGGTCGTGCACCAGATGCCCAAAGGCATCAAGGTCGAGACGCCGACGCAGACCGAGATTCTGATCAAGGGCATCGACAAGCAGGTGGTCGGGCAGGTGGCCGCTGAGATTCGCGCCTATCGCCGCCCCGAGCCGTACAAAGGCAAGGGCGTGCGCTATTCCGACGAAACGGTCGTCCTCAAAGAGACCAAGAAGAAGTAGGGGCGAAAGATGAAAGAAGACAAGTATCAGGCGCGGCTGCGCCGCGCGCAGCAAACCCGCCGCAAGATCGCGGAATTGCGGGTCGTGCGGCTGGCAGTACACCGTTCGAACGGGCATATGTACGCGCAGGTCATCGATGCGAGCGGCGCCAGGATTCTGGCCAGCGCTTCGACGGTCGAGCCCGAACTGCGCAAGACCGTCAAGAATGGCGGCAATGTAGAGGCCGCGGCTGCGGTCGGCAAGTGTATCGCCGAAAGAGCCAAGGCGCTGGGCATCGAGGCGGTCGCGTTTGACCGCGGCGGCTATAAATATCACGGTCGTGTGAAGGCGCTGGCGGAAGCCGCGCGCGAGCACGGGCTCAAGTTCTAGTCAGGACACGATATGGCAAAACTCCAGGCAAACAGAATGGCGGGCGGCGAGGAACGCGGCGACGGCCTCCGGGAAAAGATGATCGCGATCAACCGCGTCACCAAGGTGGTGAAAGGCGGCCGCGTGATGGGTTTCGCGGCGCTGGTGGTGGTTGGCGACGGCGACGGTCGCGTCGGCATGGGCAAGGGCAAGGCGCGCGAAGTGCCGGTGTCCGTGCAAAAAGCGATGGACGAGGCGCGCCGCAAACTCGTGAAGATCAATCTCAAGAACGGCACGCTGCATCACGCGGTGACCGGCCGCCACGGCTCGGCGCGCGTTTACATGCAACCGGCTTCCGAAGGCACAGGCATTATCGCGGGCGGTCCGATGCGCGCGATTTTCGAGGTGATGGGCGTGACCAACGTGCTGGCCAAGATTATCGGTTCGACCAATCCGTACAACGTCGTGCGTGCGACCCTGAATGGGCTGCAGGCGATGAATTCGCCGTCCGACATCGCGGCCAAGCGCGGCAAGTCGGTCGAAGAGATCGCGGGGTAAGCCGTGGCCAAGACCAAACTGGCGGGCAAAACCATCAAAGTGACGCTGGTCAGGAGCCTGATCGGCACCATGCAATCGCATCGCGCGACCGTGCGCGGTCTGGGCTTGCGCCGCATCAATTCGACGGCCGAATTAATCGACACGCCGGCCGTGCGCGGCATGCTCAACAAAGTCAGTTACCTCCTGAAGTACGAGGGATAAACACATGCAACTCAACACGATTAAGCCGGCCGCCGGCGCCAAGCACGCCAAGCGGCGAGTCGGCCGCGGTATCGGCAGCGGACTCGGCAAGACGGCCGGCCGCGGTCACAAGGGACAGTCATCGCGCGCCGGCGGTTACCACAAGGTCGGTTTCGAGGGCGGCCAGATGCCGCTGCAACGCCGCCTGCCCAAGCGCGGTTTCGTTTCGCCCACGCGTGGTGACACGGCGGAAGTACGTCTCTCGGATTTGAACGGGCTCAAGGCCGACACCATCGATATCCTCGTGCTCAAAGAGGCGGGCATTGTGCCGATACACGCCTTGTCGGCGAAAGTCATCGTATCCGGCGAGTTGAAGCGCAAGGTCACGTTGCACGGCCTCCTGGCGTCCAAGGGCGCGCGGGCGGCGGTCGAAGCGGCGGGCGGAAAATTCGAAATGCCGGCGAGCACCGGCGGGGCGCCGGCCAAGGAAGGCAAGAAGGTCGCGCGTAAAGCCGCGGCAATCGTCAGGGCCGAAACCCGCGCCGCCACGACGTCGGCGACGATCGCCGAAGAGAACGCGAAAGCGGCGGTGACCGCCGAGGCGAAGGCCGAGGCCAAGAGCAAAGCCAAGGCGGAGTCCAAAGTCAAAGCCGAAGCCAAGGCGGACGCGAAAGCCGCGCCCACCACCGACCCCAAAGCCAGGGGCGGCAAAGACAAACCCGCCGCCAAGAAAAAGAAGGCTGAGTAAAAATTGGCTAATCAGGATTCCAGGCTGAGCATGCAGGGCAAGATGGGCGACCTTAACCGGCGCCTGTTGTTCCTGCTTGGCGCCCTGATCGTTTTTCGCATCGGCGCGCATATCCCGGTGCCGGGCATCGATCCGGTCTCGCTCGCTGAGCTCTTCAAGTCGCAGAAGGGCGGCATCCTCGACATGTTCAACATGTTCTCGGGCGGCGCGCTGTCGCGTTTTACGATTTTCGCGCTGGGCATCATGCCCTACATCTCGGCGTCGATCATCATGCAATTGATGACGGTGGTGTCGCCGACGCTCGAAGCGCTGAAGAAAGAAGGCGAATCGGGCCGCCGCAAGATTACGCAATACACGCGCTATGGCACGGCGGGGCTCGCGCTGTTCCAGGGTATGGGCATCGCGATCGCGCTGGAATCGCAGCGCGGACTCGTGCTCGATCCGGGTCTCGGATTCAGGCTCACGACGATGATCACGCTGGTGACCGGCACCATGTTCCTGATGTGGCTCGGCGAGCAGATCACCGAGCGCGGCATCGGCAACGGCATTTCTCTGATCATCTTTGCGGGCATCGCGGCGGGTCTGCCACAAGCGGTCGTCGGCACGCTCGAATTGCAGCGCACCGGCGCCTTCACCATCCTCACCGTATTCTTTATCGCGGCATTGGTGATCGGCGTCACCGCACTTGTGTGTTTTGTCGAGCGCGGTCAGCGCCGCATCCTGGTCAACTATGCCAAGCGCCAGGTCGGGCGCAAGGTTTATGGCGGGCAGTCGTCGCACCTGCCGCTGAAACTCAACATGTCGGGCGTGATTCCGCCGATTTTCGCGTCGAGCATCATTCTCTTTCCGGCCACGCTGGCGGGCTGGTTCGGCACCAGCGACGACATGCGCTGGCTGTCGAACATCGCCTCGACGCTGCATCCCGGCGAGCCGGTTTACGTTTTTCTGTACTCGGCGGCGATTGTGTTTTTCTGCTTCTTTTACGCGGCGCTGATGTTCAACCCGAAGGAAACCGCCGACAACCTGAAAAAAAGCGGGGCGTTCGTGCCTGGCATCCGGCCTGGCGACCAGACAGCGCGTTATATCGAAAAAATCATGCTGCGGCTCACGCTGGTGGGTTCGGTCTACGTCACGCTGGTGTGCCTCTTGCCCGAGTTTCTGATCGTCTGGAAAAAAGTACCGTTTTATTTTGGCGGCACCAGCCTCCTGATTATCGTGGTGGTGACGATGGACTTCATGGCGCAGGTGCAGGCGTATGCGATGAGCCATCAGTACGAGAGCCTTCTTAAAAAGGCCAATTTCAAGGGCGGCGGCGTGTTTCCGACTCGTTAATGGCGAAGGAAGAAACCATTGAAATGCAGGGCACGATAGTAGAAACCCTGCCCAACGCAACATTCCGGGTTACGCTGGAAAACGGACATACAGTACTCGGCCATATTTCGGGCAAGATGCGCATGCACTACATCCGGATCCTGCCCGGCGACAAGGTTACAGTGGAAGTATCGCCATACGATTTGACGCGGTGCCGGATCACATTCCGCGCCAAGTAGCGCGGGCGCAGGTAAAGGTATTCTCCGCGCTAAGCAGCGCAGGTGAAGATAAGTTTAAAGGAGCGAATTATGAAAGTGCTGGCTTCGGTGAAGAAAATATGCCGTAACTGCAAGATCATCCGCAGGAAGCGCGTGGTGCGCGTAATCTGCAAGGATCCGCGTCACAAGCAGCGCCAGGGCTGAACCGTGCAATTACGCGCGTAAATTGGCATTTACTGATGAAAATTAACAGGTTATAATCGCCGGCTTTCGATTTTTTGGCATGCGTTCGGCGCTCGTGTGAGCGCGCATTTTTTAGCGTAATGGGGTAGAAAAATATGGCCCGTATTGGTGGGGTAAACATTCCGAATCATCAGCACGCGGAAATCGCGCTCACCGCGATTTACGGCGTCGGCCGCAGCCGCGCGCGCAAGATTTGCACGGCAGCAGGTATCCAGCACACGTCCAAGATCAAGGACCTGTCGGATACCGACATGGAAAAGCTGCGCGAGCAGGTTCAGAAATTCGCGATCGAAGGCGATTTACGGCGCGAAGTTTCAATGAACATCAAGCGCCTGATGGATCTCGGCACGTGGCGCGGTTTGCGCCACCGCCGCGGGCTGCCGGTGCGCGGTCAGCGCACGCGCACGAATGCGCGCACGCGCAAGGGGCCGCGCAAGGCGGCGGTCAAGATTCAAAAATCAGTCACGGTCTGATCGACAGTTAAAAGCGGAAAGTATATTCAATGGCAAAGGCAAACACGCGGGTTCGCAAGAAGGTCAAGAAAAATGTCGCGGAAGGCATCGCGCATATTCACGCCTCCTTCAACAACACCGTCATCACAATCACCGATCGCCAGGGCAACGCGTTGTCGTGGGCGACGAGCGGCTCGGCCGGATTCAAGGGCTCGCGCAAATCAACACCGTTCGCCGCGCAGATCGCGGGCGAGCACGCGGGTAAGCTCGCGCAGGAGTGCGGCGTCAAGAATCTCGAGGTGCGCATCAAGGGCCCGGGTCCCGGGCGCGAATCCGCGATGCGCGCATTGAATGCGCTCGGTTTCAAGATCACCAGCATCGCCGACGTCACGCCGGTGCCGCACAACGGATGCCGCGCGCCCAAGCGGCGCCGCATCTAAGGAGAACAGGCCGTGGCCAGAAATCTAGACCCAAAATGCCGCCAGTGCCGCCGCGAGGGCGAGAAGCTGTTCCTCAAGGGCGACAAGTGCTTTACCGACAAATGTGCGATCGAGCGCCGCAATTACCCGCCCGGGCAACACGGTCAGAAAAACAGCCGGCTTTCCGGCTACGGCGTGCAACTGCGCGAAAAGCAGAAGCTGCGCCGCATCTACGGGCTCTTGGAGCGCCAGTTCCGCAATACCTATCACCGCGCGGAGCAGAAGAAGGGCGTGACCGGTGAGACTCTGCTGCAGATGCTCGAGTCGCGCCTCGACAATATCACCTTTAAAATGGGCTTCGGCGCATCGCGTTCCGAAGCGCGCCAGATCGTGCGCCACAACGGCATTCTGGTAAACGGCAAGCGCGTCAACATTCCCTCCTACCAGCTGCGCCCGGGCGATGTGGTTGAAGTCGCGGGCAAGGCCAAGGAGCATCTGCGTATCAAGGCCGCCCTCGAAGCCACTTCCGGCCGTGGTTATCCGGAATGGCTCGAAGTCGACACCGCCGCGTTCAAAGGCACGTTCAAGAGCATGCCGCAGCGCAGCGATCTGCCCTCCACCATCAATGAATCGCTGGTGGTCGAGCTTTACTCGAAATAATTGCCAGAGGGATTTAGCCATGCCCAGCAGCACTTTTCTTAAGCCTCGTATTATCGACGTGCAGAACATTTCCCCGTTCCACGCCAAAGTTACGATGGAACCATTCGAGCGCGGCTACGGCCACACGCTCGGCAATGCGCTGCGCCGAATCCTCTTGTCGTCGATGCCTGGTTTCGCCGCGACCGAAGTGAAAATGAGCGGCGTGCTCCACGAATACTCAACCATCGACGGCGTGCAGGAAGACGTGGTCGATATCCTGCTGAACCTGAAGGGCATCGTGTTGAAGCTGCACAACCGCGAAGAAGCCGAGTTGACGCTGAAGAAGCAGGGCGAAGGCGTGGTGACGGCGGGTGACATTGAGGCGATGCACGACGTTGAAATCGTCAACCCTGACCACGTGATCGCGCATCTGACGGCGGGCGGCAAACTCGACATGCAGATCAAGGTCGAGCACGGTCGCGGCTACGTGCCGGGTGCTGTGCGCACGAGCCGCGGCGAGCAGATCGAAGGCGCGGTGAGCCGCGCCGTCGGCAGTATCGTTCTCGACGCTTCATACAGCCCGGTGCGGCGCGTGAGCTACCAGGTTGATTCTGCGCGCGTTGAACAGCGCACCGATCTCGACAAACTGATCGTCGACATCGAAACCAACGGCGCGATCGAGCCGGAAGAAGCGATCCGCTACGCCGCGCGCATCCTCGTCGACCAGCTGGTGGTTTTTGCCGATCTTAAAGGCACGCCCGTGCAGGTCGAACTGCCGAAGGCCCAGCAGATCGACCCGATCCTGCTGCGTCCGGTGGACGACCTCGAACTCACGGTGCGTTCGGCCAACTGCCTGAAGGCCGAGAACATCTATTACATCGGCGACCTCATACAGCGTACCGAAACCGAATTGCTCAAGACGCCGAATCTGGGCCGCAAATCGTTAAATGAGATCAAGGAAGTCCTCGCGTCGCGTGGGCTGACGCTCGGCATGCGGCTCGAAAACTGGCCGCCGGTCGGCCTGGAAAAAGTCTAAAACAAGGATGAAGGCGGAAGGCGGAAGGATGAAAAAAAGCTTGAAAAGCGTGATTCAAAATCAATTCATCCTTCATCCTTCATCCTTCATCCTTCATCCTTCATCCTTTAAAGAGGGTATAACAATGCGTCACCGCCTCGGCTTAAGAAAACTCAATCGCACGAGCAGCCATCGCCTGGCGATGCTGCGTAACATGACCGTGTCGCTGCTGCGGCATGAAGTCATCAAGACCACGCTGCCCAAGGCGAAGGAATTGCGCCGCGTGGCCGAGCCTATACTCACACTCGGCAAATCGCCCTCGCTCGCCAACCGCCGGGTCGCGTTCGACCGCCTGCGCGACCGCGAGATGGTGACCAAATTGTTCGGCGAGCTCGGCCCGCGCTACGCCAAGCGCAACGGCGGCTACCTGCGCATACTGAAATTCGGCTTTCGCAAGGGGGATAACGCGCCCATGGCGGTGGTGGAACTCATCGACCGCCCTGAGGTCAGCGGGGATAAAAAAGAAGAAGCGCCTGCCAAGGCGACATAATAATAAATGGCAGCATTTTAAAAGCCGGCTTCGCGCCGGCTTTTTTGTTGCCCGCATTTAAGGGTTTAAAATCCCGCCATGTTCAATGACCTCGAACTGACCGGCCGGGCTGCCACTCACATCATGCAGCGGAGCGATATTGGCGCCGCCATACACCACCGCGCGTTGGAGCCATTTCTCGCCCTGAAAGCGGCCGCCGCCGGCGAGGGCATCGATCTCGAGATCGCGAGCGGGTTCCGGGATTTCGCGGCGCAGGTGCGCATCTGGAACATGAAGTATCGCGGCGAACGGCCGCTCTACGATCAAGCGGGCAACGCGCGCGACCACGCCACTCTCAATGCCGGTGAACTCATAGATGGCATCCTGCGCTGGAGCGCACTACCGGGAGCAAGCCGGCATCACTGGGGCACGGACATCGACGTGATCGACCGCGCCGCGCTGCCGGAAGATTACCGCTACCGGCTGCTGCCCGAGGAGTACGCGGCAGGCGGCGTCTTTCACCGGCTGCGCGTATGGCTCGACGAAAATATCGCGCGTTTTGAGTTCTTCAGACCGTACGCGGAATATCGCGGCGGTGTATACACTGAGCCCTGGCACTTGAGTTACGCGCCGGCGGCGTCGGTTGCATTGCAGTTGCTTACGCCCCAGCTGGTCGCCGCGACGGTGCGCGACAGCGACGTGCTGGGCAAGGATGAGGTACTGGCGCGACTGACGGACATTTACCGCACCTACGTGGCCAATATCTGCGTACCCGGCGACTACGCGTCGCGGCCGCCGGCCGCGGCGTAACCCGTGCGGGGGAATCTTTTGCAGAAAAATCAGACTGCGGTACGGTGGGGGGTGATCGGCCTCGGTGGCGTGGTGGTCGGGCAGATCGCGCCCGCCATGCCGCCAATTTATTCCATCGGCCACGGTAACCGCCCGATCGGGGATTTCACGGCGCTGCTGACGAACGCGCGCATCGCGTGCCTTATCGACGTGCGCGCCTATCCGCGCTCGCGCCGTAATCCGCAGTTCGCACGCATGGCGCTCGACCCCGCGCTCAAGGCGCTCGCCATACGTTACGTGTGGGAGGGCGCGGCGTTGGGCGGCATGCGCCGGCCGCACGTTGAATCGCCGCATGTCGCGCTGGCGGATGCGGCGCACCGCGGCTATGCCGATCATATGGCGAGCGCGGAATTCGACAGCGCGCTGGCGAGGCTGCTCGCGATTGCCGAGGAGCAGACGACGGCGTTCATGTGCGCAGAATCCAGCCCCGAGCACTGCCACCGTTCGTTTATCGCCGATGCGCTGCTCGCGCGCGGTATCGACGTGCTGCACCTGCTGGGGCCGCAGGATGTGCGCCGCCATACGCTGCGCGAAGGGGCGCGGCTCGAAGCCCACGGGCGGGTAGTTTACGACGGCTGCGTGCAGCTTGGATTGGCGCTTTAAGCGCTGCTAACGGGGGTGTCGACTTCCGCATCGTTCGGCGCTGCGCCGCGCTTCAATCGATCAACCGGTCGGCGCGCACGAGAACTGATGGTGGGATGGTGATGCCAAGCGCTTTCGCGGTCTTCCGGTTGATCGCCAGCGTGAAACGCGCATTCTGGTCCACCGGCACCTCCCCCGGTTTGGCGCCATTCAACACGCGCGCCAGTTGGTCGGCGCCGAGTCGCGTGTCCTCCAGCGGATCGGTGCCGTAGGACGCAAGACCCCCGAGCACCACTGAATGCTCGTCCGGGAAGATCGAAGCGATGCGCAGTTTCGCCGCCAAGCCGATGAGATTCTCCGTGGTGAGGCGCTGTCCCAGCACGGAGTAGACGATCATCGCCTCGGCCCGCTTCTCTTCAATCGTAAACAGTCTTTGTATCCCCACCTCGATCAGCTCGAATTTGAGCTGTGCCGCCGTATCCTTGATGAAAGCTTCGGACGCGGCAAAGGACGAGTCGGTGACATACGGCGTGACGAGCGCCACGCGCGTCGCATGGGGCAGCAGGTCGCGGAGCAGCTCAAAGCGCTTCCCCAGCAGTTCGCGATGGCGCGTCGACACCCCAGTGGTGTTGCCTCCCGGACGCGCATAGTCCTTCACGACGCCGTCCGCAACCGGGTCACTCACGTGCGTAAACACGATGGGTATCGATTGCGTCGCCCTTTGCACTGCTGCGGTCAATGCGGCAGAAAACGCGAGGATCGCGTCGGGTTGCGCTGCTACCAGCTCGAGTGCGACCGCGCGGTCCTGCTGCCGATTGTCGCCGCCCCAACGCCAGGTCGTCTGCAGGTTGCGTCCTTCAACGAAACCCTGCCGGGCCAAGCGTTCGCGGAGTGCGTCGCGGTGCGGTCCCATCGTGTCGCTACCGCCGCTGAATAAGACACCGATACGGAATACTCGCCCGGCTTGCTGTGCGCGCGCGGCGAGCGAGGGCGTCAAAGCGGCGGCAAGCAGCGCGCCGGTGGCGAATAGGTACTGTCTGCGCCGGACCTGGCTCATGCCCACCCCTTTCAAGCGATCCCGTCAATAAGTTTACGCTTGAACGGCTGGTTTGGCTCGCGTCGTGCCCGTCGCGCGACGGTCGCTGAGCGGCCAGTATCCGAAGTAGCCGCCGCTCCCGGAAACGGACTTAGGTTGGGCGTAATCGGCCCAATGCGGTCGTTTAATGGCGCTTTCGAGCCGAGGACAATGATCCGAATGGAGCAGCTACACGCGGCCGAAGTCGCTCCCATACAGTGCATCGAGACGCGCGAGCAGATGCGCTGAAAGCGGCCCCATCTCGGCCGCCTGCAGCGCCTCGTCGATATGATGCAGTTCTGCACTGCCGATCACGGCACAGGATATATCCGGGTTCGACAGCACAAAGCGCAGCGCGATCTGCGCGCGCGTCCCCTGGTCGGTCCCGATCGCGTCGAACACGGCCTTCGTCTTGCGTTCGTCCCCGGCGACGCTCGTGTCCGTGGTGAGAACGCTCTCGCGCCCCGTCCGCTCATCCGTGGCAATGATGCCGGCGGCAAAAATTCGAATGGCCATCACCGCGACAT
>JANNPG010000383.1:0-2735 GCA_031399805.1 Betaproteobacteria bacterium
TGGGGGACAAAAGAGCGTCTCCATAGCAACGCGAGGTATTTCATTTTGAAATGCACTCTTAGATAGTTTGTAATTTTACGGAGGGGATCATGGCTGCGATGCCGGATGCGGTGCAACTCACGCGCGAACTGCTGAAATTCAACACGATCAATCCGCCCGGCGCGGAGCAGGCGTGCGCCCAGCATGTCGGCGAATTGTTGAAGCGCGCGGGGTTTACGGTCGACTATGCCGAATTCGAACCGACACGCACGAGCCTGGTCGCGCGGATCGGCGGCGCCAAAGGCAAGCCGCCGCTCGGCTTCACCGGGCATATCGATACCGTGCCGCTCGGCGCAGCCGCGTGGAAAGCGGATGCGTTTGGCGCGAGCATGGAAGGCGGCAAGCTCTATGGCCGTGGGTCCACTGACATGAAAAGCGGCGTGGCGGCATTTGTAGTTGCAGCACTGAGCATGGCGGATAAGTTAAAAAACGGGCCGGGCATCACGCTGGTGATCACGGCCGATGAAGAATGCGGCTGCGGCGGCGCGGCTCACCTGGTCAAGCAGGGAAAATTGCTCGGTGAAGTCGGCGCGCTGGTGATCGGCGAGCCGACCGCGAATTATCCGCTCATCGGGCACAAAGGCGCGTTCTGGCTCGACGTGACAACGCGCGGCATTACGGCGCACGGTTCGATGCCGGAACGCGGCGACAATGCGATTTACAAGGCGGCGGCCGCGATCGGCAAACTGCGCGAGTTTGACTTCGAAGCGCCGCCGCACGCTTTGATGGGTGCGCCGACACTCAACGTTGGCACCGTGCACGGCGGCCTTAATATTAACTCGGTGCCCGATGAAACCGTCATCGGCGTCGATATCCGCACGCTACCGGGGCAGGATCACGCGCTGATTCGTTCGCGCCTGCAGCGTCTGCTGGGCGAAACGATCGAAGTCACGCCGACCATCGACGTGGCCGCGATTTATTCGGATCCCGCGCAACCGTGGATACAGCGCGTGTTCGACGTGACTGAGCCGCGTCTTGGCGTGCGCCCGCAGGCGAGGTGCGCCACCTACTTTACCGACGCCGCGGTGTTAAAGGACGCGTACCGCGACATCCCCATGGTGGTGCTCGGACCCGGCGAGCCTGAGCTCGCCCACCAGACCGACGAGTACTGCCTCGTTGACCGCATCGAGCAGGCGGTCGATATTTACACCGACCTGATCAAAGACTGGAGTTTGTGATGGGCGCACTGAATACGCTTTCCGCGATGGAAGCGGCACGCCAGATTGCTGCGAAGAAGATCACCGCGGAAGCGCTGGTAGGCGATTGTCTTGAGCGCATTGCCGCGCGCGAGAGCGACGTCCAGGCGTGGGAATGTATTAACCGCGACGCCGCGCTGGATGAGGCGCGGGCGGTGGACGCCGGATCCGGCAGCGGGCTCTTGCGCGGCCTGCCCGTGGGCGTCAAGGATCTGATTGACACCGCCGATATGCCGACGACTTACGGCTCCCCGATCTATGCCGGTCATCGTCCGGCATGGGATGCGCCGTGCGTGGCGCTGACGCGCGCGGCGGGTGGCATCGTCATCGGCAAAACCGTGACGACCGAATTCGCGGTGATGCAGCCGAACAAGACGCGCAATCCGCATAACGTCAAACACACGCCGGGCGGCTCGTCGTCGGGCTCGGCGGCGGCGGTCGCCGATTACATGGTGCCGCTCGCGTTTGGCACGCAGACTGCGGGCTCCATCATCCGGCCTGCATCGTATTGCGGGGTGGTCGGTTACAAGCCGAGTTTCGGTCTCATCAGCCGCGTCGGAGTCAAGGCGCTCTCAGATACGCTGGATACGGTCGGCACCATTGCGCGCACCGTGCCCGACGCCGCATTCTTCGCCGCCGCGATTACCGGGCGTCATGAATTGATGGTGGACAAACCATTGTCCGGCAGGTTGCGTGTGGGCATCTGCCGCACCTACGAATGGAAGCAAGCGCAGCCGGAAACCATCGCGGCGCTCGAGTCGGCGGCGCGCAAGCTCGCGGCCGCGGGCGCGGACGTGTTTGAAATAAAATTACCGCCGACCTACGCGAGTCTGGTGCAGGCGCAGATCGATATCATGTTCGCCGAGCAGGCGCAGTCCCTCGCGCACGAACGCCTCGCGCACTGGCCGCAAATCAGCGCGCGGCTGCAGGGCATACTCGCGGAGGGATTGAAAGTCACGCATGAGCGCTATGACGCGGCGCAGACGCTCGCGCGCAACTGCCGTCGCACGCTGGCCGACGTGTTCGCCGATTGCGACGTGCTACTGGCGCCGAGCGCACCGGGCGCGGCGCCGGCCGGACTCGATATGACCGGCGATCCGGTGTTCAACCGCATGTGGACGTTGTTGCGCACGCCGTGCGTGACCATCCCGGTGGCCACCGCCGCGAACGGCCTGCCGGTTGGCTTGCAGATTATCGGTGCGTCCGGCAGTGACGCGCGCACACTCGCCGCGGCGCATTGGGCGCATCAGGCCCTGACATAACGCGCGGCAGGTTAATTCAGCGGCGGGCGCAGGAATCCACATGGCCGGCGCCGCCATATGTGATAATGGCGGGCGTTTAATTTCCTCAACGGCATATGACGCGTCAAACCCAAAACCTGGCGGTGTTGTTCGCCGACATCACCGACAGCACCAAGCTCTACAGTACGCTTGGCGATAATGCCGCGCGCATGGTCGTCAACGCCTGCTTGTCGCTGATTACCGGGGTGGTGGAGCGTTA
>JANNPG010000395.1:0-4037 GCA_031399805.1 Betaproteobacteria bacterium
CGATCTTGCTGCTGATGGGGGTCGGCCTCGCCGCCATTTTCAGCGGCTCCAACCAGAGTCTGGCGCGCGTCTCGAGCCAGCTCGCAAACATGCTGATTGCGCTGGGCGTGATGTATGCCTTCGCCAATATCCCGCCGCATTATCTGACGCGTATCGCGCTGCCACTCTACGTGCTCGGCGTGCTGCTGTTGATATGCGTCGCTCTTTTCGGCGACATCGTCAACGGCGCGCGGCGCTGGCTCTACATCGGCGTCACGCGCATCCAGCCATCGGAACTCATGAAAATAGCGGTGCCGCTGATGCTGGCATGGTATTTCGACCGCTACGAAACCACCCTCAAGCTCAAGAACTACGTCATCGCGGTGGTATTGCTGGTGGTGCCGATCGGGTTGATCGTGCGCCAGCCCGATCTGGGCACCGCGCTATTGGTCGCAGCCGCCGGCGGTTACGTGCTGTTTCTCGCCGGACTGTCGTGGCGCGTCATCATCGGTCTCGCCATCGCCGGTGCCGCGTGCATGCCGTTCGCGTGGTCGATGATGCACGACTACCAGCGCCAGCGTATTCTGACTTTGATCGATCCGACGCAGGACCCGCTCGGCTCGGGCTACCACACGATACAGTCGACGATCGCGGTCGGCTCGGGCGGCATCGTCGGCAAGGGCTGGCTGCAGGGCACGCAAACCCATCTCGATTTTATTCCGGAACGCACCACGGATTTTATCTTCGCAGTCTATTCGGAGGAATTCGGTTTGCTCGGCAACATGCTGCTGCTGTTTCTTTTCCTGCTGGTGATCGCGCGCGGCGTCGTCATCACTGCCAGGGCGCCGACGTTGTTCACCCGGCTTTTCGGCGGCGCGATCACGCTCACCTTCTTCACCTACACGTTCGTCAATATGGGCATGGTGAGCGGCATACTGCCGGTGGTCGGCGTGCCGCTGCCGCTGATAAGCTACGGCGGCACCGCGCTGGTGACGATCTGTCTCGGCATGGGCATATTGATGAGCATACAAACGCATAAGAAGCTCGTGCAATCGTGATCAAGCAGGATTCAGGATTCGGGATTCGGGATTCGGAGTGCGAGATGCGGCGCTCTCATGGCGGAAGGCGGAAGAACGTCGCCACGCGGCTGCCCTGGCCTTCGCTACCGTTGAATTTCCGATTCATCCTTCATCCTTCATCCTTCATCCTTTGCCTTGTGTTCGCCGGTTGCGGCGCCATCGCACCGCGTGACGCTTCCGCACCCGCAGCACGCGCGCCGGACAAATCCTCCGACGTCGCGCCGGCGCCGTCCAGACCGCCGCCGCCGCGCGGCGGCGGTTACTATCTGAATGACGGGCCCGGCGACAATCCGCCGCCCAATCTCGGCGAGGTTCCCGATGCGGTGCCGCGCGTGGAACCGCTGCGGCCCGCCAACATGCGGCCGTACACCGTGATGGGACAAAATTACACACCAATGACGCGGGTAGTGCCGTACACAGAGCGCGGCATCGCGAGCTGGTACGGGCGCCGCTATCACGGTCAGAAAACATCGTCGGGCGAAATTTACGATATGTACGGCATGACCGCGGCGCATACCGTGCTGCCGATCCCGAGCTATGCGCGCGTGACCAACCTCGCCAACAACAAATCCGTGGTGGTGCGCATCAACGATCGCGGCCCGTTTCATTCCGACCGCCTGATCGATTTGTCGTACACCGCAGCCTACAAGCTCGGCGTGCTCGGCGGTGGTAAAGCACTGGTCGAAGTCGAGACCCTCATTCCAGACGCGCGCACACCGACTGCACCTGCAGTTGCCACGGTGTCCGCGCCGCCCGCGCCCGCGCCGGCGGTTGCAATCGCCACACCGGTGCAGCCGCCGGCGCCAGCGGTGGCAATCCCGTTACCGGCTGAACGCGCGGCCTCCGCACCGCCGGTCGAACCGGCCATCACGCCGTCCGCCGGTCAGGACGCCATCGCAGCCACACCGGTGGTTGCAGTGACCGCCGAACCGAAAGGCCTTTTTCTGCAGTTGGGCGCTTTCGGCTCGCAGGACAACGCCGATAACTACCTGACGCGACTGCGCGCGCAGATTGACTGGCTCGCGCCGGCGCTGCATGTCTATCCGAAGGACGGGCTCTACCGCGTGCACGCGGGCCCGTATGCGAGCCAGTCCGATGCGCGCGCGGCGGCGGACCGCATCAGTCAGGCGCTGGGCATCAAGCCCATGGTGCTTACGCGTTAGTGAAAATCCCGCTCCGCCGATGCCGCATTCCCGGCGCGCAGCGGGTCTTGTCGTTGCACCACGTTCATAACTTGACGCGGTTAAGCCGCAACGCATTGGTGACCACCGACCCCGAGCTCAACGCCATGGCAGCGCCGGCAAAGATCGGCGACAGAAGCAGGCCAAACGCCGGATAGAGCACGCCGGCTGCCACTGGAATGCCAAGCGCGTTGTAGCCGAATGCGAAGACGAGATTCTGGCGGATGTTGCGCATCGTGGCGCGCGACAGCGCGGCGGCGCGCGCAATGCCGCGCAGGTCTCCCTTGACCAGTGTCACGCCCGCGCTTTCCATCGCGACATCGGTGCCGGTGCCCATGGCGATGCCGACGTCGGCCTGCGCCAGCGCCGGTGCATCGTTAATGCCGTCTCCCGCCATTGCGACCTTGCGACCTTCAGCCTGCAAGCGCTTCACATGACCCGCCTTGTCCTCCGGCAGCACTTCGGCGAGCGCTTCGTCTATGCCGAGTTGCCGTGCGACGGCTTCGGCCGTGCTGCGCGAATCGCCGGTGAGCATCACGATGCGCACACCGGTGCGTTTGAGCGCCGTAATTGCGTCCTGAGTACTGTCCTTGATCGGATCGGCTACCGCAGCCATTCCAGCGGCGATGCCGTTCACGGCGAAGAACACGACCGTTTTCGCTTCTGCACGCCAGGCTTCCGCGCGCGCCTCCCAACGCTGGGTATCGACGCCGCGCTGCTTGAGAAAGCCGCGGCTGCCTACGAGCACGCGCTTGCCATCGATATCGGCTTGCACGCCGAGACCGTTTATGGCGTCGAATGCTGCGGCCGGCGCCGGCTTCAGGCCGCGCGCCTTGGCGCCCTCCACTATCGCCAGCCCTATTGGATGCTCGGAGAGCTGCTCCACGCCCGCCACCAGTGCAAGCGCTTCATTTTCCGCAATGCCGTCTACGACAAAATCAGTCAGCGCGGGATGGCCGAGTGTCAGCGTGCCGGTCTTGTCCACCACGACTGTGTCGATGTCACGCATGCGCTCAATCGCCTCGGCGTTACGAAAGAGGATGCCGCTGCGCGCGCCTTGACCCATGGCGACGGTCATCGAGATCGGCGTGGCGAGACCGACTGCACAGGGACAGGCGATGATCAACACGGCGATAGCATTTAGAAACGCGTACGCGAATCTCGGCTCCGGACCGAAGAACCACCATGTGAGCGCCGTTACGATGGCGATGGCGACTACAATCTGAACGAAGTACGCCGCAATGATATCGGCGAGCCGCTGGATCGGCGCGCGCGTGCGCTGCGCTTCTCCCACCATGTGAACGATGCGCGCCAGCAGCGTGTCTGCGCCCACCCGCTCGGCGCGGATAACCAATGAGCCGTTGCCGTTCACGGTTGCACCGATGACTTTGCCGCCCGCCGCCTTGGCCACCGGCACGGGCTCGCCGCTGATCATGGATTCATCTACCCGACTCGTGCCTTCGAGTACTGTGCCATCCACTGGCACCTTCTCGCCCGGCTTCACACGCAACCGGTTGCCGACAGCGACGGTCTCCAGCGGCACCTGCTCCTCGGCGCCATCGTCGCGCAAACGCCAGGCGAGGTTGGGCGCGAGCTGCAGCAATTGCTGGATCGCCTGGCTGGTCTGCCCCATCGCCCGCAACTGCAGGAAGTCGCCAAGGATCACCAAGGTCACGATCACGGCCGCTGCTTCGAAGTAAGTTCCGACTGCACCATCGTGTTCGCGGAACTCCTGGGGGAACAGGTTTGGAAAAAACACGGCCGCGAGGCTGAACAGATACGCCAGACCCACGCCGAG
>JANNPG010000430.1:0-5109 GCA_031399805.1 Betaproteobacteria bacterium
CTCGGTGACCACGCCGAGCAGGCCTTCCGACCCGGTTATCAGCGCCAGCAGGTCGTAACCGGGAGAATCGAGCCCCTCCGAGCCGATCTCGAGCAATTCGCCCTCGATGGTGACAAACCGCACCTTGAGGATGTTGTGCACCGTGAGCCCGTATTTCAGGCAGTGCACGCCTCCGGAATTCTCGGCGACGTTGCCGCCGATCGAGCAGGCGATCTGACTGGAGGGATCGGGAGCGTAGTACAGGCCGAGCGGCGCGGTCGCTTCTGAGATCGCAGCGTTGCGAACGCCCGGTTGCACCCGCGCCATCCGCGCCTGCGCGTCGATCTCCAGGATTTTCTTCATCTTCGACATGACCAGCAGCAGCCCGTGCTCGTAGGGAAGGGCGCCGCCCGACAAACCGCCCATCGACGTTGCGCGTCAACGCGCCGTGGTGAACGCGCTCGCGGCTTTTTTGCCGGCACCCGCTCTGTTGTACGAACGCGAAGACGTTCAGCCGTACGAATGCGACGGCCTGTCCGCTTACCGCCAACTGCCGATGGTGGTCGCGCTGCCGGAAACCGAAGCAGAGGTTCAGCGCATCCTGACGACCTGTCATGCGTTGCGCGTGCCGGTCGTCGCGCGCGGCGCCGGCACCGGGCTCTCGGGCGGCGCGCTGCCGCCCGGCGACGGCGTATTGTTGTCGCTCGCGCGCTTCATGCGTATCCTCGAAATCGATCCGGCGGCGCGCACCGCGCGTCTGCAACCCGGCGTGCGCAATCTAGCGATTTCGGAGGCCGCCGCGCAGTACGGCCTCTACTATGCGCCCGATCCCTCGAGCCAGATTGCGTGCTCGATCGGCGGCAACGTCGCCGAGAATTCCGGCGGCATGCATTGCCTCAAGTACGGGCTCACCGTGCATAACATCCTCAAACTGCGCGCGTTCACGATCGAAGGCGAACTACTCGAGATCGGCGGCGACGGCCTCGACGCGGCGGGCTACGATCTGCTTGCGTTGCTCACCGGCTCTGAAGGATTGCTCGCGGTGATCACGGAGGTCACCGTCAAACTGCTGCCGAGCCCCGAGCGCGCGCAATGCATACTCGCCGCGTTCGACGATGTCGCGAAAGCCTGCCAGGCGGTCGCCAATATCATCGCCGCCGGCATCATCCCGGCAGGCCTCGAAATGATGGACAAGATCACCACCGGCGCGGTCGAACCCTTCGTTAATGCCGGTTATCCGCTCGACGCGGCAGCCATCCTCTTGTGCGAGTCGGACGGCAATGACGCGGAAGTCGCCGAGGAAATCGAGCGCATGAAAGCGGTGATGCACGCAGGCGGCGCGACCGAAGTCCGTGTATCGACCAGCGAAGCCGAGCGCAACCGCTTCTGGGCCGGACGCAAGGCCGCCTTCCCCGCGGCGGGCCGCGTCTCCCCCGACTACTATTGCATGGACGGCACGATCCCGAAAAAAGCGCTGCCGCGCATGCTCGACGCGATTGCGGCGCTGTCGCAGAAATACGGCCTGCGCTGCATGAACGTGTTCCACGCCGGCGACGGCAACCTGCATCCGCTGATACTGTACGACGCCAACCGGCCGGGGGAACTCGAGAAGACCGAGCAATTCGGCATGGAGATCCTGCTGCTGTCGATCGAAGTCGGCGGCACGATTACCGGCGAGCACGGCGTCGGTGTGGAGAAAATCAATGCGATGTGTCTGCAGTTCAAACCGCTCGAGCTCGCAATGTTTCACGGCATCAAAGCCTCATTCGACGAACACGCGCTGCTCAATCCCGGCAAGGCAGTGCCGACGCTGCATCGCTGCGCCGAATTCGGCCGCATGCACGTGCATGGTGGGAAAGAAAAATTTCCGGAGCTTCCGCGCTTCTAGCGGCTTTCGCACCATGTGGCATCCGCTCGCATAGTGAAGGACACCATCGACCAGCTGGCGGCCACCATACGCGACGCCGCCGCGCACCGCACGCCGCTGTGCATCCGTAGCGGTGGCAGCAAGGATTTTTATGGCGGTCCGCTGCGCGGCGAAGCGCTGAGCGTGAGTGCGTATCGCGGCATCGTAGATTACGACCCGAGCGAACTCGTGATGACGGCGCGCGCCGGCACGCCGCTCGCGGAAATTGAAGCCGCATTGCGCGATAAAGGCCAGATGCTCGCGTTCGAGCCGCCGCATTTTGATCAGTCGCCCTCACCCCTAGCCCCTCTCCCGCACGCGAGAGAGGGGAACGTCATGACGGCTGCGCCGAGAATCGGGATGGCGACGCTGGGCGGCTGCATCGGGGCAGGACTGTCGGGCCCGCGCCGCGCGTATGCGGGAGCGGTGCGCGACGCCGTGCTCGGCGTGCGCATGCTCGACGGCAAGGGCGACGACCTGCGCTTCGGCGGCCAGGTAATGAAGAACGTTGCCGGCTTCGACGTGTCGCGCCTGCTCGCCGGCTCGCTCGGCACGCTCGGCGTGATACTCGAACTGTCGCTCAAAGTGCTGCCCGTGCCGGTCGCGGAGGCGACTTTATGTTTCGAACACTCCGCGGCTGACGCCATCGCCGCGATGAACGCGTGGGCAGGCAAGCCATTGCCGCTCTCCGCCACTACCTGGAACGACGGCAAATTATTTGTGCGCCTGTCCGGCGCATCCGCGGCAGTCGCGGCCGCGACAACACTGCTCGGAGGCGACCGGCTCGCTGACGCCGACGCGCAACGCCATTGGCAGGACATACGCGAGCAATCCGCTGCATTTTTCAATACAACGAACCCGATGTGGCGGCTTTCGCTAAAATCCACCACGCCGCCGCTCAACCTGCCCGGCGCGCAACTGATCGAATGGAACGGCGCTTTGCGCTGGCTGGCGACCGATGCGGACGCCGGCACCGTGCGCGCCGCCGCGAAGTTCGGCGGCGGCCATGCCACGCTATTCCGCAACGGCGACAAGGCGGCCGGCGTATTTCAGCCGCTGCCGCCGGCGCTGATGACCCTACACCGCAATCTCAAGCGCACGTTCGATCCGGCGGGCATATTCAATCCCGGCCGCCTGTACGATTTTTAACCGTCAAGACGCCGACTATTAACCGCCAAGACGCCAAGACCGCCAAGAAAATCAGAAAATGCCGAATACGAATAAATACTCGTCGCAGTGTTAAATCCAGTGTTTTCATTTTATGAATACTGCTGATTTGGTTTTTCTTGGCGTCCTTGGCGCCTTGGCGGTTCAATCGGTTCTAATCTAAATGCAAACCAATCTAGCCGACTTCATCAAGGACACGCCGCAAGGCCGCGAGGCGGAAGCTATCCTGCGCAAGTGCGTGCATTGCGGTTTCTGCACGGCCACCTGTCCTACCTACCAATTGCTGGGCGACGAACTCGACAGTCCGCGCGGTCGCATTTACCTGATAAAACAGGTGCTCGAAGGCGCCACCGCGACGGCGAAGACGCAATTACATCTTGACCGCTGTCTGACGTGCCGCGCATGCGAAACCACCTGCCCGTCCGGCGTTCAATACGGCCGGCTGCTCGATATCGGCCGCGCGGTCGTCGATGAACAAGTGGGCCGCGGTGCCGGCGAGGCGATTGTGCGTACAGCGCTGCGTGCGGTGATCCCGCACCCATCGCGCTTCGCGCCGCTGCTCAAGCTCGGACAATTTGCGCGACCGCTTCTGTTCGACGCACTGAAGCGTAAAGTTCCACCGCAGGCACACGCGAATGCGTGGCCCGCGAGTTCGCACGCGCGCAAAATGCTCGTGCTCGACGGCTGCGTGCAACCCAGTCTGTCGCCGAACACCAACGCCGCAGCCGCGCGCGTCCTCGACAAACTGGGCATCACGCTCGTGCGCGCGGCGCAAGCAGGCTGCTGCGGCGCCGTCTCGTACCACCTCGATGCGCGGGACGAGGGGCTCGACTATATGCGGCGCAACGTCGACGCGTGGTGGCCGCACGTGGAACAGGGTGTGGAAGCGATCGTGATGACCGCCAGCGGCTGCGGCGCGATGGTCGCCGAGTACGGCCACCTGCTTGCGCACGATACCGCCTACGCCGAAAAAGCCGCGCGCGTTTCTGCGTTGATGAAGGACATCAGCGAAGTCATCGCCGCCGAAAAAGACAAAGTGAAGGCTCTTTCCCCTCACGCCTCACGCCTAACGCCTCACCGCATTGCCTTCCATCCGCCCTGCTCGCTGCAGCACGGCCTAAAAATGCAAGGCAAGGTCGAAGCGCTGCTCGCGGACCTCGGCTTTGACCTTACGCCGGTGCCAGACGCGCACTTATGCTGCGGCTCGGCCGGCACCTACTCCATCCTGCAACCGGCGCTGTCGCAGCAGTTGCTGAAAAACAAAATCGCGGCGCTCACGTCCGGCGCACCGGCCGCAATCGTCACCGCCAACATCGGCTGCCAGTCGCATCTGCAAACCGCCACGAGCCTGCCGGTCATGCACTGGATAGAAGCACTGGATGCAAGGCTTGACTAAAGCGGCAATCAATACTCCGCTTTTCACTGCGGCGATGGCGGATGCGGCTGAAGAGTTACAACTTGGCGGGCAACGCGTTGCGGTGTACCGCGGCGAATTCTGGACCGCCAAACAGCGCCAGGCCGCAGCGATCCACGAAATTTCCTACCGCGCCTGCTTCAAGCCGCAACTTCCGGCCTACTTTGTCTTGCGCCTGACCGCGCCGGGCGACGTGGTTTACGATCCGTTCAGCGGACGCGGCACTACCACGGTCGAAGCGGCACTGCACGGCCGGCGCGTGATCGCCAACGACATCAATCCGTTGAGCGTTATCCTCACGCGCCCGCGCCTCGAAACGCCCGCGCTTGAGGCAATCGAAACACGGCTTGCGCGGATCGATATCTCGGCTGATGCCGGCGCAACGCCTGACTTGTCGATGTTCTACCATCACGACACACTGCGCGAAATCGCCGCACTACGCAGCTATCTTGAAAACAAACACGCAGACGGTAGCGAAGATGCAACCGACCGCTGGATCCGCATGGTTGCAACAAACCGGCTAACCGGTCATTCGAAGGGTTTTTTCTCCGTCTACACGCTGCCGCCCAATCAGGCCACGTCCGCCGAGCGCCAGATCAAGATCAATCGCAAGCGCGATCAGGCGCCGGAATATCGCGATACG
>JANNPG010000467.1:0-4493 GCA_031399805.1 Betaproteobacteria bacterium
CTGGCGGTGATCTGGATGTCGCTGATGGCGGCGACCTGCAGCGCGGCTTCGAGGTTGTGCGCGCCCAGAAAAATACCGCGGCCGGGAATCGGGATCATCATCACGCCGCTGGCCTCCCCCTGTTGCGTCTGCGGCAATGGCAGGTTTAGGGCGTGACGTAGAATTAACTCTTCCAGGCTCATGCCTAGTGCATGCCGCAGAATTCTGCCGCACAAGCCGCCGATGGAGCGCGCGGCGATTTCCAGCAGCCATACGCCGCGTTCGTTCACGCGCATTTCCGCATGGATCGGCCCGCTGGCAAGCCCGGCCAGATCGCACGCGCGTTGTACTGTTTGCGTGATCTCGTCCTGCTTTGCTTGGGGCAGGCGTGACGGCGTAATGTACAGGCTTTCCTCGAAATAGGGACCGTCCAACGGATCGGGTTTGTCGAATAGCGCCAGCATGCGCAATCGCCCGTCCTGCAGCAGCCCTTCCAGCGCATGTTCGCGGCCGGGGATGAAGCTTTCCACGACCAAGCCAAGCTTGACGGCGTCACGCTCAGCTTTGACTTGTATGCCATGCACCCATCGCACGGCTTGCGCGAATGCCTGCGGTGTGTCGGCGCGAATCACGCCGCGGCTGGCGGCAAGCCGGCGCGCTTTGACGACCACTGGAAACTGAAGCGGCGGCAGTAGTGTTGCGGCCTGAACGTCGTTGCCGAGGTGATAAAAATCCGGACAGTTAAGGCCGCCGCTTTGCAGCAAGCGGCGAAACGCCAGCTTGTCGCGCGTCAGCCGCACCGCCGCGGACGGATTGCCCGGCAGGTGCAGGCGATCGCACAGCAACGCCGCCAGTTCCAGGCCGGTGTCGTCCACCGCCAGCACCGCGTCCGGCTTGCGCCCGAGCGCGGCCAGCACCTGCTTCACCGCGACTTCAGGTTGATCGAACGGCACCGATTGAATCGGGCTCATGCCCCATAGCGGCGCGAGTCGATGGCAATAATCCGCGGCACCGATGATTTCCACCTCGAGTTTTTTTGCGGCGGCGAGGAAATCGGCGTTACGGTAACTGGCAGCAGGCAGCAGCAGTAGAACGCGTTTCATGGCCGCCCGCTCAAAAGCTTTGCAGTTGCTGCTCAGTGGGTTCGGCACAGCAGTACCAGGGCTCGGACAGGCGTGCGATGGGCTCGCCAAAATCCGCTCGAGTAAGCGGCGCTGCCAAGAGGCCGAGCGCGTCGTGCGCGAGCCGCCAAATCTGCCCGAATATGTCGCTGCGCGACCATCCCTGTTGATCGCCGTGCGCGGCACAGGCCTGCACCGCCTGCTGCAAAGCGTCCACGCGGGGATCGGCGTGCCGCCACGGATAGCCGAGCAATTTCGCATCGAACGCCGCAATCATTTCCCGGAAACCGGGCAACTGCAGCAAATAGGAGCCTTCCGGCACGAGCAGGCGAATGCAAAGCTGAATCGGTGGCACCGCCTCCGCTAAACGCAATCGCACCAGCGTGCGCAGCAGGTCGAGGTAGCCCTCCAGTGTTGTCCAGGGCGTGAATGGCACGAACGTTGGCGCCAGGAATATGCCGGCTTCACGGCACAGTTGCAAAGCGCGTTCGAAATCGGTGCGCGTGTGGTTTTTGGCGAGGTACTCCAGCACCTTGTCGTCCACCGACTCGACCGCCGCGGTGATGAATAGACAACCCGCCGCCCTCAGCCGGGGAAGCAGTCCGGCGTGGTCGATGAGGTGCTGAATCTTGATGGTGGCGTCGAAGCTCAGGTCGGGAAATTTGGCGTGCATCGCCGCCAGCACTTTCATGGCATGCGTCGGCCCATTGAAAAAATCCGGGTCGCCGAAGGAAATATGCGCAGCACCCGCCTGCACCTGCTGCTCGATGTCCGCCATCACCACCTCGACCGGCACCACGCGGAACTTGCCCTGATATACCGGCACCACCGGGCAGTGACGGCACAGGTGCTTGCAGCCCCGGCTTGCCTCGACGAAGCCAACCGTTTTTTTACCGCCGCCCGGCAATATCAAATGGGCGTAGCGTTGCAGGTGTGGCAGGCCGGAACGGTCGGGCGTGATAAATGGGATCTTGGCAAGGTTAACCACCGGCTCAATTTGCGCATCGCACGTTTCCCCGGCGCGCAGCCGCTGCGCCAGACTTACCAGCCCCGGCTCAAATTCGCCACCCAGTATGGTTTTCACGCCGAGGCCGCGCAGCAGCTTCTGGTTCATCGGCGCATACAGGCCGTACACGCACAAATGCGCGTGCGGCGCCATTTCACGGATGCGCGGGATGGCTTCGACTGCGATGCGGGTGGCGGTGTGCATGCCGACATAAAGCGCTGCCAGCTTCGCGCCGGCAAGCAATGCCGGATCGAGTTTTTGTAAAGAGAGGTCGATGCACTGCACGTTGAATCCGGCCTGCTTCAACCATGCGGACGGCTCGGCCAGGGCGAACGGCTGCCGGCCCAGCTCATAGGGGTTGATCAGTACGACCTTGAACGGCGTAGCGGGGTCTGGCCAGTTTTCTTCGCTTACGCTGTTTAGCAGATCGGAATCGTTGCAGCTATCCATGCGCGGCTATTTCGACTTGGGACGTTGCACGGACGCGCCCGGCATGGGCTCGCGGCTTGCGCCCGCGTCTGCCATGCGCTGCAAGTAGTGTCGCCACATTTCGTCCTGGTTCATACCCAGGCTATAGATATAATCCCAGGAATAAATACCGGTGTCGTGCCCGTCGGAAAATACCGGTTGCACCGCATACGTGCCGACCGGCTCGAGCCGGGCGATCTCGATATTCTGCTTGCCGATTTGCAGGACTTCCTGTCCCGGCCCGTGGCCGCGCACTTCCGCCGAGGGTGAATAAACGCGCAAGAACTCGTAGGGCAACTTGAAGTGCTTGCCGTCGGCGAAAGCAATTTCCAGCACGCGCGATTTTTGGTGCAGCTTGATTTCAGTCGGAGAAGGGGTATTTTTGTCCAGGCCTGCCATGCGAGTTCCTTTTCTTCGGCGGATTCAATGCCTGAATCAATCCCGGCGGTTTCGAGCGGGTTTAGACCGCCACGACTTCGATGTCGGGTTCGATCGACTTCACCAGGTTCTCGATACCGGTGAGCGTGCCCGAGATCGAACTCGGGCAACTGCCACACGCGCCCTGGTAGTGGACGGACAGGACATTGCCCTCGAGGCCGATCACGTGCAGATCGCCGCCGTCGCCCTGCAAGTAGGGCCGTACCTGCTCGTCGAGCAATTCATTGATCTTGTCGAGGCGCAATTGATCCTGTGGGCTCAAATCGGCGATGGCGGCGGTCGCCGTTGCAACCGTGGCGGCCGATTGCGCATCCGCCGCCGGCGCGGCGCGGATCGGCTCGGCAACTTTGCGCGTCAACTCCTGCCAGTCGGCGCCGCCATCCTGCGTCACCGTGATCCAGTGATCCACGTAGAACACGTTGGTCACGTGCTCGAAATCGAACAGCGCGCTGGCGAGCGAGTCGTCTTTCGCCTGTTCGGCATTGTCGTACGAACGCGTGATTCCCCAGGTCAACGGCTCCTTGAGAATGAACTTCATCGCATTCGGATTGGGCGTGCCTTCGATTTCAGCGATTTTCGGCATCACGCGTCACCGATCGGCGCGTGCATCGGGTCGTCTTCCGATTCGGTCGACGTGCTGCTGACTGAATTGAACGCCGCGTGCAGCGTATGCCACGGCAGGATCGCACACTTGACGCGCGTCGGCAGGTCGCGTACCCCGGCAAACACAGTGAGCCGCCCGAGGTGATGCTGCTCTTTTTCCACATCGAGCTTGCCGGTCGCCATGTCGCGGAATTCGTGGATCAGCGTCTCGGCGTCAGCGCGCGTCTTGCCTTTGACCGTCGCCGTCATCATCGAGGCCGAGGCCTTGCAGATCGCGCACGATTCGCCCTGGAACGCGATGCCGCCGATGCGCTCGCCGTCGAGCTTGAGCGCAATGCTCAAATGGTCGCCGCACAGCGGGTTGTGCCCCTCGGCATGGTGACTCGCGTCGTCGAGCGTGCCGTAATTGCGCGGCTTCTTGTTATGATCGAGTATCACTTCCTGGTACAGCGCTTTCGGGTTGGCCGCTCTGGGACCCGTGATCCTGGAGTCGACCGCTTTGAGACCTGTGATTCTGGGGTCTGTCATTACGCGAACAACTTTTGCACGTTGCGGATGCCGGCAATCAGCGCATCGACTTCGGCCATGCTGTTGTAGAACGCAAACGACGCGCGGGAGGTCGCCGGCACCTTGAAGCGCTGCATCACCGGCTGCGCGCAGTGGTGCCCGGTGCGTATCGCGATACCGTCCTCGTTCAGCAGCGTGCCAACATCATGCGGATGCACGCCGTCGACAGTGAACGACAACACCGCGGCTTTTTTCTCGGCGCTGCCGATAATGCGGACTCCCGGCATCGCGTTCACCTGCTCCGTTGCGTAATTAAGTAGGTCAAGTTCGTGCGCGGCGATTCTATCCATGCCGATTGCCGAGAGATAGTC
>JANNPG010000506.1:0-13251 GCA_031399805.1 Betaproteobacteria bacterium
GATATCGCGCGCGGAGTCGAATAGCGCATAGTCATACGCGAGGGTCGCGAAATTAAATGCGTAGTAATACGTAACGACAGCGCTGATCATGGTTACGAGGACGATCGGAGCGAGCAGCGAGATCAACAACTGCCGGCGCAAGGTTGCGCGTTCGCGCTTCGGTGGCGCGGATTGCGCCTCGATCAACGCGCTCATGCGTCTTTCTCGAGCAGGTAGCCCAGGCCGCGGATAGTGCGTATGACTACACCGCCCGACTCGAGCTTCTTGCGCAGCCGGTGCACGTAGACCTCGATCGCGTTGGGCCCCACTTCCTCATCCCATCCATAGAGTTGTCCGGCAAGCTGTTCCTTGTTGACCACGCGCCCGCTGCGCAGCAACAGTACTTCGAGCACGCCGAGTTCGCGCGCCGAGAGTTCAAGCGGCGCACCGTTGAGTGTCGCGCGCCGGCCACTCGTATCGAGCACGAGCGGCCCATACGTGAGGACCGCGCTGCCGCCCGTTTGGCCGCGGCGGATCAGCGCGCGCCCGCGCGCTTCGAGTTCGGGCAGATCGAACGGCTTGGTCAGATAGTCGTCGGCGCCCAAGTCGAGCCCCTTGACGCGGTCGGCCAGCGCGTCACGCGCAGTCAACACCAGCACCGGCATGGTAGCGCCGCGCCGTCGCAGCCTTTTCAGGACGTCGAAGCCGTCGAGCCCGGGCAGTCCAAGGTCGAGTATCACCAGATCATAATTTTGCGCGGTCAGCACGTGATCGGCCTCTGCGCCGTCATGCGCGCAGTCGACCGCATAGTCTGCTTGCCGCAATGAACGCGTCAGACCGTCGGCCAGTACCGGGTCGTCTTCAACGATTAAAATGCGCATGGAATGGCGAAGTGCGTGGATTACAAATAATCGCGGATATATAGTGTAACGTAGCGGCAAATCCGGCGCGGCGGAGCAAACCATCCGCGCGAGCCCTATAGACTCAAGAACGGGGTGCTGCGCCAACGCATTGCGCGCGAAGTCCGCGATCGCCTGCGCGCACATGTGGGCAGCGAAACGCAAACGGTCGTGCCGCCCGCACGGCGTAGCGCGAAATCTTAGAGCCTGCTTCGGCATGATCTGAAACAGGCCATGCTCGGGCGCGCATGACGGGATATCTCCCCTCGTTTCGTAGTTTCCCTTTAGGGCGCGGCCGGCGGTCGCGCCGGGAAACAGCGCAAAATCACCGAATTGAGCCCTAATCAGCCCTAAAACGACCGCTTTTCGGGGTAATTCGGTCGCTTCGGGAGCCATTGCGTTCATATCCTAATGTTTCGTTTAATATCTTCCCCTAACCGCTGATTTTTGTTATGTTATTGCCTTCGTAAGCTGCGGTCAGGCCGACGTAGTATGTAACTTGGGGGGCGCTGTGGTGGTTAAACAGGCGATGTGGGGGTTCCATCTATCCGCGCTTGGCGTGCTGGCGTTGCTCGCCACACCTGCGCTGCACGCCGCCGGCGACAAACCCCGCGTCACGGTCAAGTACCCGGCGAAATCCGCTGCGCACACGCCGGCACGCAAGCATCAAGCGTCAGGCGCCCGTCACAACACCGCGGTGACTGCAGCGGGCACGCCCAACCTGAAATCTTCGACCGCACTGGTCATTGACCTCGAGGATGGCCGCACGATCTACGGCAAGAACGCGCAAAACAAGACGCCGATCGCGTCGATTACCAAGCTGATGACGTCGATGGTGGTGCTGGATGCGAATTTGCCGCCCGACGAGACGATCTATATCGACGCTGCGGATTACGATTCGATCAAGAACACGACCTCACGCCTGCACATGGGTACCGGACTGTCGCGCTACGAAATGCTGCGCCTGGCACTGATGTCGTCGGAGAATCGTGCTGCAGCCTCGCTCGGTCGCGCCTATCCCGGCGGCAGCGAAGCGTTCGTGAGGGCGATGAATCGCAAGGCCGTCGAACTCGGAATGTGGAACACGCAATTCGTGGATGCGACCGGGTTGTCGAGCGAAAACGTGTCCACGGCGGAAGACCTGGTGAGGATGGTCAAAGTCGCTTACGAGTATCCGCTGATCCGCGAATTCACCACGACCTCGACGCATGCGGTCCAGACCGCGGCCGGGCGCAGCCTGCAATTCCGTAACTCCAATGGGCTGGTGCGGAACTCGGCCTGGGAAATTGGGCTGTCGAAAACCGGCTATATCAGCGAAGCTGGGCGCTGCCTGGTGATGCAGGCCAAGATCGCGGCGCGACCGGTGATCATCGTGCTGCTCGATTCATGGGGCAAGAAAACCCGTATCGGCGACGCCAACCGCATCAAGAAGTGGCTCGAAAGCCAGGCCCGGGCGCAAGCCGCTTGGCTGATGGCAGCGCGTCAGCGGTAAACGATCGCGGCAAGCGCACTTCACGGCACCGCCGTTTTTTCTTCTCACACCGCCCGCTGCGTGTCTTGATCTAAGTTCTGCCCGCGATTCACTCGAGCGCTTGCATGGTGCGATCACACGGGCGGGTATTGTTTCAAGACTTGCTGCTGCCGCCGCAGCGCATGCTCGACGAGATCCGGGCCGGACTCGGCAAACCGCAAAAAGAGATCTCACCCAAGTTTTTCTATGATGCGCGCGGCTGCGCACTGTTCGAAACGATTTGCGGCCTCCCGGAGTACTACCCGACGCGCGCCGAACTCGCCATCATGCGCAGGCACGCGCGCGCCATCGGAGAGATGCTCGGACGCGACTGCGCGCTGATCGAAATCGGCTGCGGCAACAGCGAAAAAGCGCGCGTTCTGCTCGATGAGTTGCGGCCGCGGGTATTCGTGGCGGTGGACATCGCGCGCGAACAGCTCGAAGCATCGTGCAACGCGCTGGCGGGCGCCTTTCCGCGCATGACAATCGTGGCTTTGCGCGCCGATTTTGCGGGCGACGTTGCATTGCCGGATGCCGCAAAGGGCGCGACGCGGCGCATACTCTATTTTCCCGGCTCGACGATCGGAAATTTCACGCCCGCCGAGGCGCGGGCATTTCTTGCGCGCTGGGCGCCGCTGCTCGGCCCCGGTGGCGGCGCGCTGATCGGCGTGGATATCAAAAAAGATCATGCCATCCTCGACGCCGCATACAACGATACGCAAGGCGTGACGGCCGACTTCAATCTGAACGTGCTGCGCCACGTTAACCGTGAACTCGGGGCCGACTTCGATCTGGCCGCGTTTCGCCATCACGCGCGCTACGTCGCGGCGCACGGGCGAATCGAGATGCACCTGGAGAGTCTTAAGCCGCAGCGCGTGACCATCGCCGGTCGCGCCATCGGATTTCGCGCCGGCGAGACCATTCATACCGAGAACTCGTACAAGTACGACATCGCCGAATTCCAGGACCTCGGCCGCGCCGCCGGCTTTATCCCGCAACAATGCTGGACCGACGACGAGGGCTTGTTCTCGGCCCACTACTTCACGCTGCCTTAACGCGTCCGATACGAATCACACCGTGTGTTTTAAACTATCAGCAAATTCTGGTTTCCCGAAATGGAGAGTCTATGCAGAAATTTTCGGTCAGCCCCGCGGACTACGTCGAAATTCTGAATCTCTATTCCGCTTATAACCTGGCGAGCGACTCAGGGGATGCCGGGTGGTATGCGAGCTGTTTCACCGAGGACGGCGAACAACACGGCACCTTTGATGTTATAGGCCGCGCTGCGCTGGTGGATTACAAGAGGAAGGATTTCGCGACGAGAAGCCACCTCTATCGACGCCACTGGAACGGCAGTCTTCACCTCGAGAAGATTAATGACGCGACGATCCGCGGACGCTGCTACCTGTTCGGCTACAACGGGGATCCGGGCACGCTCCCGCACATGACCCACGCCGGCGTATATACGGATACGATCAAGCGCGTTAATGGCGAGTGGAAATTCGCGCATCGCCGCCTGATCTTCGACGGGGTCAAAAAATGAACGTGCCGGCGCCGCAACGTTCGACCGCAGCGGTCGCGACGCGCGCGCCGGAATACGCAACGGTAGCTGGGTTGCTCGCGCTGTACCGCACACGCGCAGCCTCCCCGGTCGAGGTCGTGCAGGACCTGCTCGCCCGGGTGCAAAAGTACGAGAGTAGTTTGCATTGTTTCGTTACCCTGACACCGGAACTCGCGCTGGCGCGTGCGCGGGTGGCGGAGCAGCAGTTGATGCACCCGGGATCAGTCGGTGCCCTGACCGGCATTCCTTACGGGCTGAAGGATGTCATCAACACGGCGGGTGTGCTGACGACCGGCCAATCGAAGATCCTGCAGCACAACGTCCCGCAACAGGATGCCGCGGTCGAGGCCAGGATGAAGCAGGC
This sequence comes from Betaproteobacteria bacterium, assembly GCA_031399805.1. Taxonomy (GTDB): domain Bacteria; phylum Pseudomonadota; class Gammaproteobacteria; order Burkholderiales; family SG8-41; genus PALSA-1004. Next base: position 4,314 of record JANNPG010000506.1, read on the forward strand.
GGGCGGCGTTCTTCTGGGCAAGCTGACGACCTATGAGTTCGCCCACGGCGGACCGTCGTGGGATTTGCCGTGGCCGCCGGCGATGAACCCATGGCAGGCCGGCTATCTGCCTGGCAGTACCAGCAGTGGACCGGGCGCGGCGATCGCGGCCGGCCTGCTGCCTGCCGCGATCGGCACCGACACTGGCGGCTCGATCCGCATGCCGGCGGCGAACTGCGGTATTGTGGGCGTGAAGCCGACCTACGGTCTGGTGAGCAGGCGCGGCGTGCTGCCCAACACGTTCACCTTCGATACCTGCGGACCGATGACGCGCACGGTCGAGGACGCGGCCATCGTGCTCGGCGCAATCGCCGGCCACGATGATGAGGATATCAGCAGCGTCGAGCGGGATGCCGTTGATTATTTGCGCGATCTCGCGCTCGGCGTGCGCGGGTTGCGGATTGGATGGGTACGTCATTGGTACGACGGCGACGACCGTTGCGATCCTGATGTGGCACCTGTGGTAGAGCAGGCGCTGAAGGTTCTCGAGGACGCGGGGGCGATCGTTGAGGAGATCAGGCTCTCCGATCTGCTTGTCTACCAGGACTGCAAAACCACCATTTCCATCACTGAAATGTTCAGCGCTTACGAGCACGAGTTCCGCACCCGTCCGCAGGATTTCGGACTAATGTTCCGCAACAAGGTCCTGGCGGGCGCGCTGATACGCGCCGAGGATTATTTCCAGGCGCTGCGGCAGCGGTTGTGGCTGGCGCGGGAACTGACACGTGCGTTCAAGGAGTATGACGTGCTGGCGACTGCGGGCTGGATGACGCCGGCTGAACTGGCACGGCCGGACAAGCTCGACAAGTTTCTGCGTCCGCCCAATATCACCACGCCTTTCAACATCGGCGGCCAGCCGGCGATGAACATACCGTGCGGCTTCAGCCGCGCGGGCTTGCCGCTCAGCCTGCAACTGGCAACAGCGCATTTCGCGGAGCCCCTGCTGTTCCGCGTGGGCCACGCGTACCAGCAGATGACAGATTGGCATACGCGGCACCCGACCGAAGGAATGACCCAATGAAGCGCACATTCGTACTTCCCGATCCCGGGCCGCAGACGCTGAAAGACCTCCCGCCGTCCTCGCCCGCGGAGATCCGGCGCATGGCGAAGCTGGCAGGGCTGCAACTGCCCGACGAGATCATGGACGAACTGTGCAAATCCTATCCCGCGTTTGAAGCCATGGTGCGCCGCCTGCCGCGGGCGCGCGGTCGTTTCGATGAACCGGCGCACCACGTAATCGGAATAGAACGGATCGCCGCGTTGCCGAAGCAGGAACGCTGATCGCCGCGCGGCGTTGTAAGCGTGCTCCTGAGCGGATGGTTTACACGCACGGCGATGCGTGCTAAAAAACAATGGAATAAACGCGAGCTGCCGGATTCCGATAACCATCGGGGAGAATGATGGACTACTACGATTGGGTAGCGAGCCAGCTGGGTAAAGCGCCGACGGTGACCGATTGGAAAGAAATTCCGGCTGAGGTGGTGTCCGACCCCAACCTGACCACGCATGCAGGCACCGTGCGGCAAACGTGGGTGGGCGACAAGGTCGTGTTGACCCGGGTGGTGGTGCGCCCGAATTCCCGCGGCAAACCGCATTCCCACCCTGCCGAGCAGGTTTCGATGATATTGCGCGGTGGTGTGCGGGTGACGATGGGCAAGGACGAGAGAATCGCCATGGCCGGCGCCATCGTGCACATTCCTGGCAATGCAGTCCACATGTTCGAGATTCTGGAGGAGGAGACCGAGATCCTTGATGTCTATACGGTCAACGCCAGTGTTGATGAACTCCGCAAGCGCTACCCGACGCCGGCATGACAGACTCCAGGAGTGCAGTTCAAAACGACGGTAGCGCAGGCGATCGCGCCTGCACCGGCCTCAATGCAGGCGCGATCGCCTGCGTTACGATTGCATTGCCATGAACATCACGTGTCTCTAATTTTAAACGCGATCAAAGCGCGTTGATTGGCCGAAGGAGTAGCAGACATGAATCGAATGCTCGCCGTAATCGCTTTGCTCGGACTGTGCCCGGCTGTGCAGGCGTGGGCCGCCGACGCGTTTCCGCAGCGGCCGCTGCGCTTCGTCATCTCGGTGCCGCCGGGCGGCGCTGCCGACTTTATTGGCCGCGTCGTCGCCGCCAAGCTGTCCGAGATGGTCGGCCAACACGTGGTGATCGAGGGGCGACCGGGCGCCGGCGGCATCATTGCATCGGTGTACGTAACGAAGGCCACGCCCGACGGTTATACGCTGATGCTGACGTCGAGCACCACGCACGGCGTTGCCCCGGTGCTCTACAAGAAGCTGCCGTACGATGCGATGAAAGACTTTACCCATATATCGGGCGTGACGCTGCTGCCCGCCATGATGGCGATCAACGCCGAGGTCCCGGCGAAGACCGTCAAGGAGTTCATCGCGCTCGCCAAAAACAATCCGGGCAAGTACCTGTTCAGTTCCTCGGGCAACGGCAGCGTCCCGCAGCTCTTCGGCGAGCAACTCAAGATCATGAGCGGGGTCGCGATGACGCACGTGCCGTATAAAGGCAGCGGGCCGGCCGTTGTGGATCTTGCGGCAGGGCATGTGCATCTCATGATGGACGGCCTGCCGTCGCTTATCGGCCAGATCAAGGCTGGCCGCCTGCGCCCGCTCGCGGCAATGAGCGAAAAGCGTTTTGCCGTATTCCCGGATGTGCCGACCATAGCCGAAGCCGGCTACCCCGGCATGGAGGGTGGCGTGTGGTACGGCTTGTCGGGCCCGGTCGGCATTCCGCGGCCTGTCGTCGAGCAGCTCGCAAAACTCATGGCGCGTGTTGTGACGAGTCCGGACGTGCAGGAGCGATTCGCGACGGTCGGCGGCTACCCGCTGCCGATAGGACCCAAGGAGTACGAGGCCTTCATTCGCAAGGAGAACAAGAAGTGGGGCGACATCGTGCGCGCGTCCGGGGCCTCGCCGGATTAACCGGGAGTGATGACGCAGGTTGCGGATGTTGAGGTCGCTCTATTTGCCGGAATTCGCGTTCGCACAGTCCCGCTCCGGGATAGTCTGAAGTGGTGCGGCGCATAGCGCACGATCATTTTGCAGATCCGCATGGCTGCGCTGTTCGCGCGCGACATGCCGGGACGATGGCGGTGCGGCAGTGATGGCGATTTATCTGATCGTTCTGCTCTGCATACTCAATCACGCGGCTTTCACGGGCAGCCGCGTGGTGATCTCGCTGTATGCGATAGATCTCGGCGCGGACCCGTTTGCGATCGGTGTGCTGGTTTCGTTTTACGCCATGTGTCCGCTGCTGCTCGCCATCTACGCGGGCAAACTGATCGACCGCGTCGGCGCGCGCCTGCCGATGCTGGCCGGCACGTCAGGCCTCATGCTGGGATTGGCGCTGCCGGTGGTGTCGCCCGGCTTGTCGACGCTGTATTTCACCGCCTTGTTGCTCGGATCGTCATTCATGTTTTTTTTCGTCGCGGTCCAGGGCATTACCGGGGCGGTCGGCAGAGCGGAAGACCGCGGGCGCAACTACAGTTTGCTCAGCGTCGGCTTTTCGATCGCGAGTTTCCTCGGCCCGCTGATCGCGGGATTTTCGATCGACTATCTCGGCTTCCGCAACGCGCTGCTGGTATTATCGACCTGCATTGTCCTCTCGCTGCTTGCGCAATGGTGGCGGGCGGATTGGATTCCGCGACCATCATCCAACCCCGGCAAGCCGGGCGGACAGAGCGTAATGGACCTGCTGCGCATCCCTGCACTGCGGCGGATGTTCATCGCCAGCGGATTTTTGTCCGGCGCGTGGGATCTCTATAACTTTTACCTGCCGGTTTACGGCCATAGCGTAGGGCTCTCGGCGTCGGCGATCGGCATGATACTGGCCACTTTTTCCGCGGCAACGCTGGTGATCCGCCTCGTCCTGCCGATGATGGCGAAGCGGCGCGACGAAATCCGCATTCTGACCGTGGCGATTTTCGTGGCGAGCGTTGCGTACCTGCTGTTTCCGTTCTTCCGCAATGCGTGGGCGCTGGCAGCGATCTCGTTCCTGCTCGGATTGGGGCTGGGCATCGGCCAGCCGCTATCCATGAACCTCATCTACAACCTTGCGCCGGCCGGCCGTACCAGCGAGGCGGCGGGGATACGCGTCACCGTGAATAACATGGCCCACGTCACGATTCCGCTGGTATTCGGCGGCATCGGCTCGGCGCTCGGTTTCACCGCGGTCTTCATTTCGAATGCGGTGGTGCTGTTTGCCGGCGCGCTGATAAATAATCGCTCGGCGCCGCGCAGGTGAAATCATGGGCATTGACCGCGGCGCGCAATGTGTCTATTGTGGCGCGCTGGGATTTCCCTGCACCAAGAGCCTGTTGCTGAATGATTTGCAACAAGCAATGTCTGGGGAGTATGAGGGGATGTATCCCCTCATTTTGTAACGCACTCTAAACCGAACAGGAATGACACATCATGGGTAAAGGCGACAAACGAACGCTCAAGGGCAAGACTTTCAAAGGCTCGTACGGCAACACACGGCCGCATCATCCGAAGAAAAAGGCGGCGGCCAAGCCCGCCGGCAAGAAAAGCTGAGTTGATCGTGCAGCCGGGCGATGTGCCGGCTGCTGGAGAAAAGCCGTCCCGTAACGCGGGGCGGCTTTTATTTTGACACGGACGCTTAGAATCCGAGCAGCGCGGCGGTAAACGCCTGCGGTTGCTCGATGTTGGACAGGTGCGCGGCGGATGGAATGATGACAAGTTCCGAGCCCGGTTTTGCCTCGTGTATCTCGCGCGCCATCGCCACCGGCGTGCCCGGGTCCTGCTCGCCGACGATGATGAGAGTGGGGCAGGTTATTTCCTTCAGGCGCTGCGTGACGCTAACGTATCGTAAAGGTCAGCACGAAATCTCCGCGCACGACGGTCATCTGGAACGCGCGTTCGACGGTACGCATGGCGGCGAGAAACTCGGCGATATTGCGCACGCGCTGGCGATTGATCACGGCGATCACATCGCCTGCGCGCAGCCCGTGACCGGCGGCGACGCTGCCATTTTCGACCCCCACCACTAGCACGCCTTCGACGCGCGCCAACTGCGGGTTGCTGCGGTCGATGTTGGCGATTTTGAGGCCGGCCAACTGCGGCACGACCTGGCCATCGACTGGGGTCAAGCCCTGGGGTGCTGCGATCTGTGTTTTGATCGTTAGGCGCTGGCCGCCGCGGAACACCGCGAGTTCGACGTCTTCGCCGACAGGCGTGAGCCCGAGGCGGTTGCGTAAATCCTGGCCGCTTTTCACTTGCCGGCCGTTGAAGCCGAGTACCACGTCGCCGCGGCGCAGACCCGCTTTGTCAGCGGGTGACTCCGCCTGCACGTTGGCGATGACCGCGCCCTCGGCAGTCGGCGTTTTTAACTTTGCCGCGGCGTCGGGTGTGAGGTCTTCGATTTCGACGCCGAGGCGGCCGCGTCGCACCTCGCCGAAGCGCACGATCTGGTTCATCACTGCGCGCGCCATGTTCACCGGCACCGCAAAACCGATACCGACATTGCCGCCGGAAGGGCCGATGATCGCGGTATTGATGCCGATCAGTTCGCCGCGCAGATTGATGAGCGCGCCGCCCGAGTTGCCGGGATTAATCGATGCGTCGGTCTGAATGAAGTCCTCATAGCCGTCAAGGTTGATCCCGGTGCGGCCCAGCGCGCTGACGATGCCTGACGTAACGGTCTGGCCGAGACCGAACGGGTTGCCGATCGCGACCACGAAATCGCCGACGCTCAATTGATCCGAGTCGCCGAACTTGAGCGCGGCGAGATTCGGCGCGTCGATTTTCAGCACCGCGATATCGGTCGCGGGGTCGGTGCCGACGAGTTTTGCCGGGAACTGGCGGCGGTCTTTGAGTGTAACGATGACCTGGGCGGCATTCTTGATGACGTGATTATTGGTAAGCACGATGCCCTGCCGCGCGTCGACGATGACGCCGGAGCCCGCCGCCATTTCCTGCGGCTGGTCGGGCACATTGAAAAACCGGCGGAAGAACGGATCGCGCAGCAGCGGGTTATCCTCAAGCGCCGAGCGCGATTTGATCGAAATATTGACCACCGCCGGCGTGACCTGACTGACCAGCGGCGCCAACGTCGGCATCGTCTGGCGCGAAATATCCGGCAACGGCTGCGCAGCGGCGACGGCAAGCAGGCGGGTCAGCGCGAGCGTCGCGCCCAGCACAAGCGAAAAACGGCGGCGAGTTAGCGCGTGTGGTCTTGACATGGCGGAACTCCTCGGCAGAGACTTTATTCTAATCGAGCTTTGCACCACTTCGTTACATCGCTCGATCCCTCACCCCCAGCCCCTCTCCCGGAAGGCGAGGGGTGCGTCGAGCGTAACCGGATTGCCATCCGGTTTCGTAATCTTCGACAACGGAGCGCGGCGGTGCGTTGAATCGCGGCAACAGCGGTTACTTCAGAATCTGGAAGAGATTGTTGAAGTCGTCGGTCCACAGCCTTAAGTCGGGGATGACGTCGATCTGCGTGGCTTTCTGCGCGATTGCTTCCTTTTCGACCAGCGACTTGTCGCGGGTCACGATCACCCAGTCGGTTTTCGAGAAACCGCTCTCCTCGGCGTCATCGACGACGAGCGCGGTGTGCAGGCCGAGTTCGTCGGCGATTCTCTTCACCACCGGGGCGAGTGTGAGAAAGCGGTTGGTGACGTGGAACACGATCGCGCCGCCGGGTTTGACGTGCTTCAGGTACACGGCCATCGCTTCCTTGGTGATGAGGTGCACGGGAATCGAATCGCTGGAAAACGCGTCAACCACCAGCACGTCGAATTCGTGGGGCGCTTCGCGCTCGAGACTCAGACGCGCATCACCGAGACTGATCTCGATCGACGCCTTGCTGTCCTTGAGAAAAGTAAACTCGGACTTCGCGATGTCGATGACCTGCGGATTGATGTCGTAGAAGTGGTAACTGTCGCCGCGCTTGCCCCATACCGCGAGCGTGCCGGTACCGAGCCCGATGACCCCGACGCTCTGGTTGTCCTGGCTCGTGTTCTTGATGGCGAGCACCACACCGGAGTCGGCGCCGTAGTAGGTGGTCGGCTCGTTGCGGCGCGCGGGTTTGAGATATTGTTCGCCGTGCAGAATCACGCCGTGGATGAGGCGCCGCACGCCGTCGTCGCTCTCCGCGGTGCCGATATCTTTGGTGCGCAGCGTGCCGTAGAAATCGCGCACCATAATGCGGGTGTCGGTCTTCAACTGGTTGATCTGCTCGGTCCAGAAGTAGCCGCACACGCCGGCCAGCGCGAGCGGGATAATCCACACGAAAAACGGCAATTTGCGCAGCGTAATCGTGGCGAGAATCGCGGCCACTACGAAACCCAGGCCGAGTTCGAAATAAGTCGGAAAGATGCGCGGTGCAACCAGACCGACGAACATACCGCCCAGCGCGCCGCCCAGCGATATCATCAGATAGAACAGCGTCAGGTGGCGCGGTGGCGGGCGCATTTTCGCGAGTTCGCCGTGAAAGAACATGCACAACATGAAAAGCCCCGTCAAATACAACGGGACGGCGATCTTGATGTCGAGCGTGACGTCGCTGGTTTGCAGGCCCCACGCGCAAAAGCCGAGGACGACGGCGGTCGGGCCGAGCAGCAACGAACGCTGGTACCAGCCGTCGCTCTCGAAACACAGGATGAACGTCAGCAAGTAGAGCGCAAGCGGAGCGAGCCACAGGAACGGGATCGATGCGATGTTCTGCGTGATGTGGTTGGTGATCGCGAGCAGCATCCATGAACCCATCGCCGACAGCGCGAGCCACAGGAAGAGATCGAAGCGGCCGGGCGCGGGAGCGTCCTCGAGCGCGGGTGACGCGCCGGCGGCCGTCGCGGCGGGTGCCGCCGCATGGCGCAAACTGTATAACGCGCTGGCCGTGCACAGCAGCGCGAAAAGCGCGTAGCCGAACGACCAGGTTTTTGCCTGTACTGCGGTGGTTATCCACGGCTCCAGTACAAACGGGTATGCAAGCAGCGCGAGCATCGATGCCAGGTTCGACAGCGCAAACAGCCGGTAGACTGTGCCGCGCGAAAGCGTGCGCGCGAACCACGCCTGCACCAGCGGGCCGGTGGTGGCGAGCAGGAAATAGGGCAGACCGATAGTCGCCAGCAGCAAGCCGAGGATGCGCAGGCCCGGGTCTTCGGTGCCCTCGGGTTTCCAGCTTGCGTCGGGAACGATCGGCAGCACGGCGAGACTGGCGGCGAGCAGCGCGATGTGCAAAATGGCTTGCACGCGCGGCGTCAGTTTGCGCGTCGTGAAGTCCGAATACGCGTAGCCTGCGAGCAGCGCAACCTGAAAGAACACCAGGCAGGTCGTCCATACCGCGGCCGAACCGCCGAACCACGGCAGGATTTCCTTGGCGACTATGGGTTGGACGAGAAACAGCAGAAACGCGCTTGTGAAGATAGTACAAGCGAAAAGCAGCATGCGGTGAATTATCGTTATCGGGGAACGGTTATTATAGCGGCACGCCGGACGCGGTGGGCGGGACGCCGCTGGAAAGTTTTTGGAGAAACGTGCATGGGAAAACTTGATGCCGCTGCTGCGTCTTGACACCGGCGGTGCATTTCCACAGACTGGACAAGGCGCGGCGGGCCGGTCCCGCGCGCTGAACCGCTGCCGTATACGGATAACGACGGGATGATGCAATGATGATGAACCACCTGCGTTTGCTGGTCTGCTGCCTGCTCATTAGCGCCGCGGGCAGCGCATGGGCGGAAAACTACGAGGTGGGGCAGATCTGGAGCTATAAGACGCGACCACAGGAACCGGATTCGAAGTTGATGGTCTTGCGCATCGACAACACCAGTAAGCTGGGCCAGGTGGTATTCATCGGACTCAAGGATCTGCGTGTTCAGCATCCCTCAGGCAAGGTTATTGCATCGATG
>JANNPG010000512.1:0-11092 GCA_031399805.1 Betaproteobacteria bacterium
ATCCACGACTTCCCCGCTCACCGTTTCATGCTCGAGCAACGCGGCCGCCAGGCGGTCAAGGGCGTCCCGGTTCGCGAACAGAATCTCGGCGCATTGACGCTCGACGTCCTTGATGATCTCACGCGCCTCGGTAATCGCTTCGGTATAGCCTCCCGCTTGCCGCTCGCTGTCCGGCAGAGCGGCGTAGCAGAAGGGACCAATATTCGAGCTAAAGCCGAACTCGGTCACCATCCGGTAGGCCATGCGCGAGACGTGCTCGAGGTCGTTGGCGGCGCCGGTCGAAGCCGTTTTTAGCACCAGCGCTTCCGCACCGCGCCCGCCGAGCAGCATGGTCATCCTCGCCCGCAGTTCCGGTTCGCTCTGCAGAGTCACATCCTGTTCGCTGGTCACCAGCGTTACCCCAAGGGCACGACCACGTTTGAGGATGCTGACTTTTTCCACCACGCCGACATTCAGGAGTCTGGCGATCAGCGCGTGGCCGGCCTCGTGCACCGCGATCCGCTGGCGTTCCGCGATGCCGAGCGCCGATTGTCCGGCCACGGTCGGCCCGCCCATCAGGTGCTGCTCGAGAATACGGTGGAAGTGATCCTGAGCCACGGCAATTGCATCCTCCTTGGCGGCAAGTAACGCTGCTCCATTCACGACGTTGGCAATCGACGCCGGGGATAGCCCCGTGGAGAGGCGCGCGAGTTGCCGGAAGTCTGTGTTCCCGTCTGTACGCAGCTGGGTGGCATACAATGCAAACAGCGCTTCGCGTTCATCGACATTCGGCAGCCCGAGATGGCATGTCCGGTCGAAGCGGCCGGGACGGATCAACGCGGGATCCAGGTTGTCGACGTTGTTCGTGGCTCCCAGCACGACGATCCCCGCTGTCGGGGAGAATCCGTCCAGTTCCACCAATAGCGTATTGATAATGCGGTTGTTCTCCGTTTCACCCGACGAACTTCCGCCGGAGCGTTTCCCCAACCCGTCTATTTCATCGATGAAAATCACGCATGGCGCCTGTTTGCGTGCCAACGCAAACAATTTCTTGACTCGGCGCACGCCAACACCCATGAACATGTCGCTGAAATCACTGCCGGACAGAGCGATGAAGGGCGCCCCAGCCTCGCCGGCCACGGCGCGCGCGAGCAACGTCTTGCCGGATCCGAAATGGCCTTCAAGCACGATACCCCTGGGCGGCTTGGCGCCCAGCCCGGAAAACTTCTGCGGGTTCTTCAGGTAAGCAACGATGTCCTGCAGGGCTTCCTTGGCTTCCTCAACACCGACCACGTCCCGGAACCGGGTGTCCGGTTTGACGACGTTCTTGAATAGGCCGCCGCCGCGCAGGGGGTTCATCTGCAAGATGAGATAGAGGATCAGGAGCGGGCCGAGCAGCGAAAGATATGCGGGATTGAGCGCCCGGGTGAAGGCGATCAGGGGAGGCGCGGGTGGCTGGATGTCTGCCAGCGAGAACACGGCGGGCGCAGCGGGCGCTAACCTGTCCTTCAGGAGTTCCACGATGAGGCTGCGCTGGGTATCGATCCGGACATAGTAGTGGCCGCCATCGTGGAGGCTGACCAGCGCGTAGTCCGTGGAGAGCCCGATGCTTTTGGCCGCACCGGTCTTCGCGTCCTGTGCCAGGGCGGTGATGTCGCGTTCGGTCGCGAAGAAAAGGGCGGAGTCTCTTTCCATCGTGGTCACCAGAGGGTTTCTTCCCCGTTCCGGCGTATTGACGGTGAGCCACACGAGCGTGAGGGACGCGGCGAGAGCAAGAAAAACTCCGGCGAACTTCAGGTGGTGTTTGTATTTGAGCAATGAATTGAGCAAAGTGATTATCTTAAGTGAAGTGATGCAGGTTAAGTGAAGAGACGCGTAACGAGATGGCGTCCCGCGAATGAATGAACCTGCGCGCTGCTCCCCGCGATCGGGGTCAGATCAGTTCGCTTCCGGTACAATGCGTTCGCAGCGTCCTTGGGCGGCATCGAGCAAAGCGCACGCGGGCGCCTTCGCTTTGCGCTTCAGGTATTCGAACATCGACAGGTCGAGGCGCCTTGCCGCGGCCGCATCGACCCTGTCTTCGGACGATGGACTGATTCCCTCGAGATAAAACCGCTTCAATTCCGCCGGGCCCAGTATCTGGAGGGATTCCGGGGGTACCAGCATCACCGCCTCATACAGGGAGTCGGGAAAGTCCATTTCCTCGATGAATTGCCGCAATGTCTGTTGCAGATGGCGAAACCGCGCGGGGCGATCGGCAGTGCCCTCGGTGAACGGAAAATACGGACGGTGAATTCCGAGCCGTCCGGCGACACTGCGCCGCTCCCCGCCCATGAAAGCATAGACGCAGGCACTCAGGCACTGGTCGTTCTTGCCGACGAGCGTGAAAATGCCCAGCTTGCGCAGCCGCCGCGCAAGTTCCATCCCGGCATCGATATCCCCCCCGTTGCTGGCAAGCCACACCGTGTTGCCCGCAATTTTCTGCTTGCCGCTTTTCAACAGGTCCTCCATCACTGCCGCGCTGTCCACGTCGGCGTGCGTGATCTCGCCGGAGAGAAAAACCCGCACCTCCTCCGCGGGCGCGGGCGCACCGCTTGCCGAGACGCGCGCATAGGCGGTGTCCGACCGGACTGCTGTAATTTTTGACGGGGGACCAGCGTTGCTGGCCGTTTACCTGCTCTACGCTGCGAAACAGCAATGCCGCGCGCAGATCGAAAGTTTGCAGGCTGAGCACCAGCAAAAGACCGACGGCAGCCGCAACCCGTTGCTTACGCACCGAATGTTGGTCGAGCGCTGGCCCGAAGCCCGGTTTTCTGATCATGGCGCGATGCACTCGTGTATCCCCGCCCTTGGCAGGGAACTGTGTGATGTCTGAGGGCATGCTGCGCGTAAACGATTATTAACGCAAGCGCGGCGATAGTTCTGTACGGTGGCACACTTATAGAGCGATAGTTCTGAACTAGCCGGCCTGAACCATTCACAGTGCGGCATCCATGGAATCAGACCGGGCCGCGAGTTCGCCAATGCGCAAGAATTAAATTCTGCGGGGGGGCTCGCGACTTTCTTTGCGCGGCGAAGACCATGCGCAGAGACGAAGAAGCAGGATAGACGATAGACTGCCCCCCTCACCTCATCGCCCCCTAACGCCCTTTGAATACGGGTGCGCGTTTCTCGACGAACGCTTTGACGCCTTCTTTGAAGTCCTCGGTATCCTTGCATACGCCCTGGGCGAAGGTTTCGAATTCCAGTGCGGAACGCAGGTCCGCGCCCTGATTGTGATGGATCGCGCGCTTGGCGAACTGGATCGCCACCGGCGGACCGGCGGCAATCTTCCGCGCGAGCTGGTAAGCGGCGGCCATCAATTCGTCGGTTGCGACCACGGCATTCACGATGCCGAGCTTGAGCGCCTCGGCTGCATCGATGGTTTCCCCCGTAAAGATAAGCTCGCACGCCTTCGCGACGCCGACCACGCGCGGCAGGAAGTACGACCCGCCCCAGTCGGGGGCAAGTCCGCGTTTGACGAACGCCTGCGAAAATTTCGCGGCGCTCGACGCAATCCGCATATCGCACGCCAGCGCAAGGTTCATTCCGGCGCCCGCAGCGGCACCGTTGACCGCCGCGATGACCGGCTTGGGGCAATCGCGCAGCGCGAGTATGACGCGGTCTCGCAGCGGCGCGAGCCGCTCGCCGGCCGAGGGCGTGTCGCCCGTTTCATCGCGCTCGCTCATCGACTTGACGTCGCCGCCCGAGCAAAAGCCGCGTCCCGCGCCGGTGATCACCAGCACGCCGACGTCCGGGTCGGCCGCCGCCTTCATGACGGCCGCGTAAAGATCTTCGCGCAGTGTGCCGCCCAGCGCGTTGAGCCGCTCCGGCCGGTTGAGCGTGAGCGTCGCGATTGCGTCCTTGACTTCGTACAGCAGGCATTCGTATTTCATGAGTGCGCCCTTTCCCGTAGCGTGGGGGAAGTGTAACCCACCCCGCACCGGATCTTTCGGGCGCACCGCGGCAAGCGGCGTGCGACAGCGCGAACCCGTTGAAAAAAGATCACCGGGGACACGGCGCGCGCGGAATAAAATCGATCCGCAGCTTGTTGATATACTGTAGTTTGGATGTATATGGGTAACCCGGCATTCCGCCAGGTTGCCGCAGATCAACGATTTTCGGAGGAACAATGGCCACATTGAGATCTCAAGCGCGCGTACTGGTCTCGCTGGCGATTGCGGCGGTCGCGTTTTCCGCGGCCGCCGTCGAGTTGCCCACCCTCCCGGCGGGGCTCACCGCGCTGTCCAAGCCGGTACGCATGCCCGACTTCAATCTGGCGAAACCGGCTGGCGGCACGTTGCGCGCGGACGAATTGCGCGGCAAGGTCGTGATCGCCCGCTTCTGGGCAACGTGGTGAGACATCTGCGTCAGTGAGATGCCCTCCGTGCAGAGGGCACATGATGAGTATCAAAAGAGCGGCGTTGCCGTGCTGGCGATTTCGATCGATGGCGATGGCGGCAAGGCCGTCAAACCGTTCGTTGCCGAGCACAAGTACATGCTGCCCACGCCGCTCGATAGCAACATGAACGTGGCGCGCGCCGTCGGCGTGCGAGTGGTGCCGTGGACGGTCGTGATCGATCGCAGCGGAGCGGTGGTTGGCGGCGGTTACGGCGAGATCGATCTCCTGAGCCCGGCATTTCGCAATTACGTCAAGGCGCTCGCGGCAAGGCCGCCGGGATAAACGACGGCGCGCGGGATTATTTAATTTCTCGGCACAACCCACTGAAAAGGAGGTTCGCATGAAATCGAAACGATGGAATAACGCGCTGGCCGGCATGCTGCTGGCCGGCTGCGGTCTCTTCGCCGGCGCGGCGTTTGCGCTGGACGTGGGCGACAAGGCGCCGAATTTTGCGTTGCCCGCGACGACCTCGAAGGAGATCAAGCTGGCGGACTTTGCCGGCAAAAAACCGCTCGTGCTGTTTTTCTACATCGGCGCGTTCACCGGCACCTGAACGCAGGAAGCGCTGGCCTTTCAACTTGATCTTCCCAAGTTCGAGGCCGCGAATGCCCAGGTGCTGGGCATCAGTGTCGACTTTAACGACGCCAACAAGGCGTGGGCCGAAAAGATCGGGCTCACGTATCCGTTGCTGACCGACGTGCGGCGCGAGATGACGCGCGCTTACGGTTTGCTCAACGACGACCCGACCGCGGCACACGATACGAAGCGAATTGCCGGCTATCTGCGCGCGAAACGCTCGTGGGTCGTCGTCGACAAGGACGGCGTCGTGCGCTACGTGAGGGTCACCGACCCGCGCGGCCTAGTGCCCAACGATGAAATACTCGAGGTGCTGGCGAAATTGAAGTAGCGGCAGGGGGCGTCGCCGCCGGGGACGCCCTGACGCCAGCGTTGCGCTGCGCGCATCGATGGCCTATTTCCATGTACTCCACTTGACGGCCGCCACGGTGCCGGCGCCATAGACGACCATGGCGAAGCCGATCACCGCGTAGAGGCCGGCCAGCGTGCCGTTGAAATAGCGCACGACGACGAGGCCGCCGATGACTGCGATCGCGAAGCGGGCGCTTCCCGCCAGCACCGGCCACAACATTCTGCCCGCGCCCTGCGAAGCAAAATACAGCGCGATGCCGGCACCGAAAAACGCATAGCATCCGCCGGCGATCCGCAGGTAAGTGTATGCGGCGTCCAGCACCGCGGGATCGTCGCTGAACATGCCCGCCCACAGGCCCGGCCACAACGCGACCGTCAGGCCGACGCTGCCGGTCACGCAGGCGGCCACGCCGGCGCCCGACCACGCAATAAGCCGCGCGCGTTTCACATCACCCGCACCGACGCACGTGCCGACCATGACCACCAGCGCCGAACCGATCGCAAACACCACCGGTATCTGCAGCAGTTCCAGACGCACGCCCAGACCGTAGCCCGCGAGTGCGGCGGTGCCGAATGTGCCTACGAGGCCGGTGACGATGACTGCGGCGGCGATCGTCTGCACCGCGTTGAACGATGACAGCAACCCCACTTTCAGAATATCCGCGAAGAGCCGCACGGAGAATTGCATGCCGCGCCAGCGCAGCGTGAGACCGGTTTTGCCGGCAAGAATGTAACCGGCGACGCATAGCGCGCCCGCGCCGAACGAAGCAACGTAGGCGATGCCGGCGCCGCCGATGCCGAGCCGCGGAAACGGACCCCAGCCGAGGACGAGCGCGCCGCACAGCGGAATCTGCAGCACAGCGGCGGTACTTAAAATGAAAGCGGGCACGGCCATGTTGCCGGTGCCGCGCACGATGTTGGCGAGGATATTGCACAGCCACACGGTCATCGCGCCGCCGAACACGATCGTCGAGTACTCAATCGCGTAGGCGAGGGCGGCGCCGCTGCCGCCGAGCAAACGGTACAAGGCGGGTCCCGCGAGCAGCATCACCGCCGTGAACAACAGGCCGAACGCGAACGCGATCACCACGGCGTGCAAGGCAAGCCGCTCGGCGCGCGCGATGTCGCCGGCGCCCAGCGCGCGCGCGATCGCCGACGACACGCCGCCGCCCATCGCGCCGGCCGACATCATCTGCATCAGGATGAGTATCGGAAACACCAGCGCGACGCCCGCGAGGCCGTCGGTTCCCACCCTGCCGATAAACCAGGCGTCCGCGAAACTCACCAGCGCCTGCATCAGCGCGAGCAGGACGTTGGGCGCGGCGAGGGCGACGAGTACCGGCAGCACGGGTCCGGTCAGCAGGCGCGTCCTGCGGTGCTCGGTTCTTGTTGCGGACATGTCAGGCGCCCGGCCTTGATGAACGACGATGGCGAAAACCGCGGCGAAGCCCGGTTGCGCTTCGTGTGACGGCGGTTTCGGGGATTGGACTACGGTGCTATTTTATCCCATCGGGCGAATCCGTTTCGGACAAACCGGTATTTCAACGCGCGGCCGCGCTACCTGCGCTGAATAATTTTGTCGGGCGCAGCCGGGGTTGGCGAGTTCGACCGCGGCTAGGCCTTCCCCGCGCGTGGTCCGAGGAAATACCACAGGATCAAGCCCAGCACCGGCAGCAGCGCCACGGCGACGATCCAAATCAGTTTCTTCTCGTTGGAGGCAGGGCTCTGAAAAATATTGATAATCGCCCAGATGTCGCCAATGAGTATCAGCACGCCCAAAAGGCTGTTGAATCCGGTGTTCATCATTTTTGAGTCCTTCCGTTTTATGCCAGTGCCGTTATTTCGGCGCGGGATAGTGGTAGTGGACGCCGGCGGAATTGCCGGACACCACGCACAGCACCGCGAGCATTGATCTTAGAAGCATGTGGTCTCGCGTTCACCGGTCGGAAGCATCGAGGCAATTGTCCGCCTCGCATCGAGGGTGTTCTGTGTGCTGACGTACATAGGACGGGAAATTCACGCGCCGGCTTTACGGTTTTTGGTTCCCCGCCCGTCGCTACTCGGGCTTGATGCCGGCCATCTTCACGGCCTTCGCCCACTTGACGAGTTCCGCCTGCAGGAACTTGGAAAATTCCGCGGGCGTGTAGCCGGCGGGCTCGAACCCGTCGTTCGCAAACCGTTCGCGGATCTCCGGCACGCGCATGATCTTCACGACTTCCCTGCTCAACGTAGCCAGTATGTTTTTGGGCGTGCCTGCGGGCGCAAACAATCCGTACCAGCTGGCGGCGTCGTAGCCGGTCAATCCGGCTTCGTTCAGGGTCGGCACGTCGGGCAGCGCCGAGCTGCGTTGCAGCGTGGACACGGCGATCGCCTTGATCCTGCCGCTTTTGACCTGGGTCAGCGCCGCCGGTATGGACGAGAAAATCATGTTCACCTCGCCGCCGAGCAGTGCGATCACCGACGGCGCGCTGCCCTTGTACGGCACGTGGACCATCTGGATACCGGTCATTGCCATCAGGATTTCCATTTCGAGGTGGGTGACGTTGCCGACTCCGCCCGAGCCGAAAGTGAGCTGCTTCGGCTTGGCTCTGGCCAGCGCGATGAGTTCCGTCACGTTGCTTGCTGCGAGCGACGTGTTCGCCGCCAGCACCGAGGGCCCGATCGCCACCAGGCTGACCGGATCGAAATCCTTTCTGACATCGAACGGCAGGTTCAGGAAGAGGCTCGGGATCGAGATCGTGGAGTTGGACATGAGCAGCGTGTAGCCGTCGGGCGCTGCCTTGGCGACGAGGTTCGCGCCGATGTTGCCGGCGGCGCCCGCCCGGTTGTCGACGACGACCGACTGGCCGAGCGCCTCGGTGATGTATTTGCCCAGAGCGCGCGCGGATATATCCACGCCGCCGCCCGCCTGGAAGCCAACGACGATGCGGATCGATTTGGCGGGGTACGGCTGCGCCAGCACCGGGCTCGCAGCGGCGGCGCACATCGCCAGCGCGACAAACATCCTCGACGAACGATTTCCGGCCATGGCTGCTCCTCCTGCGTTTGGTTATTGCGGGGAGTGTAACGCGGTGGATGCGGGTTGTCGTGCGATTGGCTTATATTCCGGGGGCAGCCCGGAGGCTGGTTACTTTTCTTGCGCGGCCAAGAAAAGTAACCAAAAGAAGGCCGCCCCGGTTCACCGCCACTCGCGTGGTGTCCCTGTGCTGCTCGCCGGGGAAGGCGGCTGCGGAACTCGCTCTCGTCAGAAATACGCGCGAGAGCTCAGGCAGTCCTCGCCGAAATCCCCCTCCCCGGCCGCGACTGCTCGGCGGCTCACAAGGGGGAACGCAACACGAGCGTTACGAATAAATGGCATAGGTGAATTTGCGCTTAACCTAGTTACTTGATCCTTCCGCTTTCATCCTTGCCCCGCACCCTTCACCCTTCACCCCCTCACACCTAACGCCTCACGATTTTCAGCTTCACGATCCCCAGCGCTCGATGCGCCCACGGTCCAATCGTACGCGCTCGCCGACCTGCAGATCGGAGACGCCATCTTTTTGCACCAGCCGGAAATCGCCATCGTCCATGCGCACCGTGTATTCGTAACGCGTGCTGTTGATGCGGTCCTGCCATTCGCGGTTACCGACCGAGCCGGCGAACGCATCCGCCCGGTTGCGCCCGGGCCCCATCGGAATATAAATTACGAGCCCGACGGGAGCGTCGGGTCCCAGGCCGGGGGTCGCCCCCGGGCGAACCTGCTGAACCTCCCGGATCGAATTGATAACACCGCATTCCTTGCAACGCATGACAACGCTGACGCCGCCGTCCGGAATCGGGATCGTGCCGATGGGCTGTGCGAGCACCTGCGGCAGGGCCGCCAGCGACAGGATCGCGGCAGCCGCGGCGAATGGGCGCGGCACGGCGCCTACTCCGGAACCTGTTGCAGATAGTACAGCGCGGAGAGCAACAGGCTCGGCGGCCCGAACGGTGCGAGCCAGCGGTCGTACACGTGGTTGATTTCCGTTGAGCGGAAAACTTCCGCCAGGGCACGGTTGACCGCGAGCCGGAAGCCCGCATCATCGCGCGGCAGCGCGAGCGCGTAGGGCTCGACCGAGAAATCCTCGTCGATGAGCCGCAGCGGCTTCGGCGAGCGGATCGAAGAGAACGCGCTCAAGAGCAGGAAACGATCGGAAGCAAAAGCGTCCGCCCGCCCTTCGGTGAGCAAGGCGAGCCCCTGCTCGCGGCTGTCGACCTTGATCACCTCGGCCTTCAACTTGTATTTGGCGAGCGCTGCCGCGAGCGCGCTGTCGGTCGTGGTGCCGCGAATGACTGCAATGCGTTTGCCGCCGGCGTCCGTGATGCGCTTGATCCCGGAATCGGCCGCCGCCAGCAGGCTCGCGCCGTCGATGAAAGTCATCAAGCTGAAATCGACCGGTTGCTGGCGCGAGAACGACCAGCTCGTGGTGCCGCACTCGATGTCGATGCGCCCGCCGCGCACTGCTTCGACGCGGTCGCCCAGGCCGAGCGCAACCCATGTCGTCTTCAATTGCGCGAGCCCGAGCTGGCGCTGAATCCCGGCCGCGATGCGCTGGCACAGTTCGACGGAATAACCCTGCGGGGATTTGTCCGGGCCGATGAACGAGAACGGCGCGGAGGTCTCGAAGTAGCCCATGCGGATCTCGCCGGTTGCCTTGATCCGGGCGAGCGTGTCGGCCGCGCCGGCCTGACCGCAAAACATCATCTGCGCAAGCAGCAGTAAAGCGAACGATGTGAATCTCATTGCTTAATTCTCCATGTGGTGCGGTGGATGGGAGATTACCGCAAATTAAGGGTACTCGGTGGCCGGTAAAGGCGTGAGGCGTGAAACGCGGGAGGAAAAATCCGGATGCGGTAGCGAAATTAGAAATGCTACATTGCAAACCATGAGCCCCTAGTCGGTATTGGAATCCGGGGTATGCCAAAATTGCAGTGCGGGTGACCGCGCACGCAGTCGCACGCGAACTTAATATACGCCCGTTTTTCCGGCTAACCGAGTCCGCGCACCGGCGGCCCCTTCAGTTCGACGCGGTTGCCTTCCGGGTCCCGGAAATATATCGAAGGCCCAAATCCATCCGCACCGTAACGCTCTCTTACCTCATCGGGTGTAATGCCATTCGAGGCGAGCAGAGCGTTGATATGCTCGACGTTGAAGTCGCGCACGCGCAGGCACAGGTGATCGAGGTTGTGCCCTTCGACACCGGGAGCAGCGCCGCCCTCGCGTCCGATCTCTCCCTTCACATCCACCAGATCGATCAGGGAAGCGCCGGCACGCAACTGCGTAAGCCCCATCTTGATATTTACGCGCTCGACAGTACACCCGAGCACATCGCAATAGAAGCGCGTGATCACCCCGGGATTCTTTACGCGCAATACAACATGGTCGAGATTGATTATGTCGAGCATGAGACCTCGCAAGTCAAATTGTCCGCGCACCATCATGCGCGATCGGTGCGCCGGCCGCTACTGCAGATCGGCACCGGACGCGCGAACGACCGCGCCGAGCCTGACGATCTCCGAATTAAGGCTGGCCGCGAATTTCTCGGGTGTGGTCGTGTAAGGCACCGCACCCAACCGCGCGTACATTTGCTGGATCTCCGGAGTTGCCAGCGCCCGGGCGATCTCGCCGCTCAACTTGTTTATCACCGGGGCAGGCAGTCCGGCCGGGCCAAGGATGCCGCTGTAGAGCACAATCTCGAATTTCGGGAATCCCGATTCTGCGAT
>JANNPG010000513.1:0-2599 GCA_031399805.1 Betaproteobacteria bacterium
ACGCTCCCGCAATTGTTTTACCTGCAGCGCCAGGCGTTGCTGCTGAAAGTCGGCCGGGCTGTCGAGGCCCAGCGATAGTTCGAGTTCGAGCAGGCGCTCACGGCGCGATTCGATGCCGCGCTCGATCCGCGAGAGGTAGTCGCCGGCCGCCGCGGGCTCGGTCAGGGCGTGCACCGCGGCATCGCGGCGCGCATCGCGACCTTCGAACGTGATTTTGCCCGCCTCGCGCGCAAGCTCCGAACCGCACCCCCGGTTCAGTTCGCGGTTAAGTGACAGGCAGATCGTATTTTCGTTCGATGCGCTGCGTCGCCATCACGCCGCATCAATGAGCGTGTGCATGGGCGCACCGAACGCCGCGCCGATGATCCGCACGGGGTTGCCCGCGGCCCCCCTGGAAACCCCTATTGGCCACGGTTTTTTTGCCGGAAAAATTTACACTTCAGGGCAGCTACCACCATCATCTGTTTTAATATATTGATTCTAAATATCTAATTAATATGGTATGGACTTTGCTTCCCTGAGATCTACTGACCACAAGGGAAAAATGAAAATGAAAACATACTTAAAAACTGGAATTATGCTGGCCTTTCTTGCCATTAGTGCCGCGGCTAACGCTGGCTATCTTGGGAACTCCGTCGAGGCACGCGCCTCGTTCCCCACTTTGCTTTTACCAACAACCACCGGCGGTCCGGTCACCAGTGTCGTCGGTGCTGGCATTGAGTTCACCAATGGTCAATTCGGTGCTTTCTTTGGACCAAGCTTCGACTTCGCCGACACGACAATTACCATTACCCACGCACAGACTAGCCACTCATCCGGGTCATTTAACGGCTACACGTTCTTTGATGTTTTTAGCGCGATCGATGCCATTATCGCAGTGACGATACTAAGCGACAGCACAGGATTCTTCTCCGGAGATCCGTCCCGTGTGTTCTTCGATGCAGACAATGTTTTTGTCAACTTCGCGTCGCTTTCTTTCAGTGGTCAAACCAACCCGACGGTTGTTTTGGGAGTACAATTTGCGCGAACGCAGATCCCCGAACCCGCCACTCTCGCCCTTCTTGGCCTCGGCCTCGCCGGACTCGGATTCGGCCGCCGCAAACTCGCCAGCTAATCGGTATTCGGTATCGGTAGCAGCCCCGCTTCGGCGGGGCTTTGCTTTTTTCTACGACTTTATATTTTATTGCCCACGCTCGAAAAAACCCGCTCGCAGCGCTGGCGGTCTACTGCGTCAGCCATGCCGGGTTGGGCGCACCACGCGAGCAGGCGCTCGCCGGCGGTGTCTGCTCCGGTGGTCGCAGCGTTCTTGAAACGCTCCCGCAATTGTTTTACCTGCAGCGCCAGGCGTTGCTGCTGAAAGTCGGCCGGGCTGTCGAGGCCCAGCGATAGTTCGAGTTCGAGCAGGCGCTCGCGGCGCGATTCGATGCCGTGCTCGATCCGCGAGAGGTAGTCGCCGGCCGCCGCGGGCTCGGTCAGGGCGTGCACCGCGGCATCGCGGCGCGCAGCCATTTTCTTGTCCCACGCGTCTGGTAGTGGCGGCAGTGCCGCCCACTTCTCCTGCACGGTTGATGACTGAGTGGCGTCGGCCGCGCCTGCGCCCGCACGCACCAAACCGTCGAGTTCCTCGCACAAGCGTTCCTTCGCGGCCAACGTTGTCCACACCGCGGCCTTGCGCGAGCGGGCGCGCGCCGACAACATTGCATCCACCGCCGTCTGCGCTTTTTTGAAGCGGGTTTCGATGCCGCGCAGCGCGGGATCGGGGCCGCTGCTGTGTTTTTTCCACTGCTCGCCCAGTTCGCGCGCGGCTTTACGGATTTCCTGGTCATTCTGGTCCGTTGCCTGCGCGAGCTGCTCGAGCACGGCGCAAATATCCTCCAGCGCGCGGCGGCTGTCCTGTTTGCGACCTTCCTCCTCCTTGCGTTTGTTCTGGCGTGCCGCGAACACCGCATCGCACGCGGCGCGAAACTGCTCCCACAGCGGGCGCTCATCGCGTTGCTGCAGCGAGAGCGTTTTTGCCTGCTCCTGCCATTTGGCCTGCAGCGCCTTGACTTGCGTGAGCGTGTCGCGCTCCATCGCTTTGCCCGCCAGAGCGGTGGCTTCTTCAATCAACGTCTTGCGGCCGGCCTTAGCCTCGTCACGCGCTGCCGCCAATGCTTCGCGCAGCGGCGCGAGTGTGGCCTTCATCCGGGCGTCGATTTTTTTCCAGGTGCGCGGTTCGACGCTGCCCAGGTTGCCCTCGCGCCATTTCTGGTCGGTGTCGCGCAGCCAGCGCTCAATGGCGCGCCAGTCGCGGGGTTCGCCGAGGAGCGGCGGCGCGTGCGCGGCCGCCGCGGCGATGAACTCTTCGCGCTGCTTGCGCGCCAGTTTTCTTTGCGTTGCGAGTTCCGCGAAATGCTTGGCGGCGGGGGCGTAGGCTTTTTCGCACGTGCCGTCGAAACGCTCCCACAGCGCCTTCGGCACGCCCGCGTGCTGCTGATCGAGCGCTTTCCATTCGTTGCGCAGTTTCTGCACTTCAAGCGCGAGCTGAGGCGCATCCGTGGTCTGCGCGGCCAGCGCCTCGGCGCGCTCGCACAACTGCATGCGCGCATTTTGCTGGCCG
>JANNPG010000515.1:0-1856 GCA_031399805.1 Betaproteobacteria bacterium
GCGTTCAACGCATCGAGCTTCTCGCGCCGGCCGATCACCGTGGTCGACGCGGCGCCGTTGAATTCCGTCATGACGTCGAGCGCGCGTTGAATCACGTCCTCCTGCGAGGCGCCGGCCGCGCAGCCGACCCAGTTGACGAAAGCGCGCACGCCTTCATGCCGGATGGCGGCAGGCAGCGCGTCGTATTTTGATTGCACGGCAAAGCGCGCGAGCGCGCGGGTGACGGCGGTCATGGCGGGTTCCTTCAGTCGGATTCAATGCGGATGGCCGAACCGGTCTTCCGCAGTTTATTTTATCGCAGCTATGGCGCTAATCCACCTTCGTGCCCGAGTCGTGCACGACCTTCGTCCACTTGACGAGGTCGTTCTTCAAAAACTCGGCGAACTGGTCGGGCGTGTTGTGCAGCGGCTCCGCGCCGAGCGCGGCCCAGCGCGCGGTGATGTCGGGCGACTGCACGATTTTGACGAGCTCGGCGTGCAAACGATTGACGACCGCGGGCGGCGTGCCCGCCGGCGCCAGCACGCCGTACCACACCGACACCTCGTAACCGGCGAGCCCCGCTTCGGCGACCGTCGGCAGTTGGGGCGCGGCCGCCGAGCGCTTGTCGCCGGTGGTCGCCAGCGCGCGCAGCTTGCCCGCGTGCACCTGCGGCAGCGCGATCGGCGCGCCGGGAAACATCAACGAGATTTGTCCGCCCAGGAGATCGCTGAACGCGTTCGTCACGCCCTTGTACGGCACGTGCACGATTTTCACGCGGGCCAGCGAATTGAACATCTCGCCCGCGAGATGCAGCGTGCTGCCGCTGCCGGCGGAACCATAGAGCAATTGCGCGGGCTTTGCACTGGCGAGCGCAATCAGTTCCCTGACCGACCTTACGGGCAGCGACGGATGCGCGACGAGCACGAGCGGCGTGGTCGCCACCAGCGTCACCGGCGCGAAGCTCCTGACCGGATCGTAGGCGAGATTCGCGTAGAGGCTCGGATTGATCGTCAGCGTGCTCGCCGTGAGGAGCAGCGTGTAGCCGTCCGGCGCGCTCTTCGCGACCGCTTCATTGCCGATGTTGGTGTTGGCGCCGGGCCGGTTATCGATCACCACCGGCTGCCCGACGCCCTCCGCCAGCTTCTGCCCGATCGCACGCGCCAGCACGTCGCCGGGACCGCCGGCGGCGAGCGGCACGATGATGCGGATGGCTTTGGCGGGATAGGTTTGCGCGTGCGCATGCGATGCGAGTAGCGTCAGCGTGACGACGGCGAAAATACGCATAGTCACGGTAATCTTGGTCATCGCGAACTCCTCATAGTGTACGCATCGCTGCTTAGGGCGCATTTCAAAATAAAGGTAGCGCAGGCGACCTCGCCTGCTTCGTCAACGAATGCAGGCGAGTCGCCTGCGCTACAAAGAGCGTGGCCATATCTGCGACGGCGCGTTGTGCGTTACGTGCGCTTGATTTTTAACAATTCGAGTCAGGCTTAGCCCACTTGTTCAGAGACTCCTTAAAGCGCATTTCCCGCCGCATGTCCCTCGGCGGTCGCGGCCATAACGCCGCGTGGCGAGCGGCAGTCGCCGACGAGGTGCACGGCAATCCCCGCCGCGCGCAACGGCTCGATGAGTTCGATGTCCGGCGCGCGCGGGGTGGCGTAAGCGAAAAATGCGACGTCGTTTATCACGCTGCGTTCGCCCGTATAGATATTCGCATATTCGAGCTTGCCGTCTTCCAGGCCATCGACTCCGCAGGGCTCCGCGTGCAGCACGATCTCGATGCGCTGTTCGTGCATGCGCCGCAAGATGCCCTGGCGCGTCACGAGTGCTACGTCCTGCGCGATGCAATCGCGCGGCGTGATCAGCACGACGCGGTC
>JANNPG010000518.1:0-2510 GCA_031399805.1 Betaproteobacteria bacterium
CAATGTTTCCTCGACGCCGGTCGAAATGATCGAGCAGCTCGTGCCGCTGAAAGTCCGCTACCGGCGCTTTCGCACCGGGACCGGCGGCGACGGCGAATTTCGCGGCGGCAACGGGCAGGAGATCATGTTCGAGAGCCGCGCGCCCGCCACGATCACGGTCGCGTTTCTCGCCGAGCGCACGCGGCCCGAAACAGCGCCGGTGGGGATCGCGGGCGGCGAGGCGGGCGCCTGCGGCGAACTCATCATCGACGGCAAGCCGGTCAATCCCAAGTCGCAGCACTACATCGAGCGCGGCGGCACGGTGCTCATACGCACGCCCGCGGGCGGCGGTTACGGCCGGCCTGCGAAGCGCAGCCGGGATCGCATCGCCGCGGATCGCAGCGAAGGTTATGTGACCTGATAACGAGGAATGCTCTACTTAAGTCCGTTCGTGCTGATGTATAGAAGCACGTCCTGAGGTATCGAAGGGCACGGCAAGATACTTGCCGAGAGATGGCGTTCACCCTTCGATACCTCAGGGCGAACGGTGGCGGGCTTGATCAGAGCTTCCGTAGAACGATTGGAACTGATTTCATGGCGGAATACGCATTAGGTTTGGATATCGGCGGCACCTTCACCGACATCGTGGTCTACGACCAGAACGCAGCGGTGTCTTACAGCCACAAGGAACTTACGACACCCGACGCGCCGTACCGCGGCGTGGTGGCCGGCATCAAGCGACTGTTCGAGACCGAGCGGCTTCATTACCGCGACGTGACGCGCATGGTGCATGCGACGACGTTGTTCACCAACGCGTTAATCGAACGCAAAGGCGCGCCGACCGGGCTCATCACGACCGCGGGCTTTCGCGACACGCTCGAGATGCGGCGCGAGCATAAGTACGAACTCTACGATCTTTTTATCGAGCTGCCCGAGCCGCTGGTGCCGCGGCGCCTGCGGCTCGAAGTGCCCGAGCGCATCGGGCCCGACGGCGTGGTCGAAACCGCGCTTGACGAAGCGGTGTTGATCGCGCGCACGCGCGACCTCGTCGAGAGTGGCGTGCAATCGCTGGCGATCGCTTTTCTGCACGCCTACGCGAACCCGCTGCACGAGCGGCGCGCGGGCGAACTCATACGCGCCGCATTTCCACACATGCAGGTGTCGCTGTCGTCCGACGTTGCGCCGCAGATCCGCGAGTACGAGCGCACCTCGACGACCGTCGTCAACGCCTATATCAAGCCGCTCGCCGAAAGCTATCTCGATCTGCTCGCGAGCGAGATCGCGAAGCTGGGCATCAAGGCGCCGCTCTTCATGATGCTGTCCAACGGCGGGCTGACCCACCTCGCCGAGGCCAAACGCGTGCCGGTGCAAATGCTGGAATCGGGTCCGGCAGCGGGCGCGCTGGCCGGCGCGTTGTTCGGCAAGCGCTCGAAAATAGACGACGTGCTCGCATTCGACATGGGCGGTACGACGGCCAAGCTGGCGATGGTCGAAGACGGCGCGCCGCTGATCGCGTACCAGTTTGAAGCAAGCCGCGCCAAGCGCTTCGCCGAGGGCAGCGGGCTGCCGATCAGTATTTCCGCCATCGAGTTGATCGAAATCGGCGCCGGCGGCGGCTCGATCGCCGACATCGATGCGCTCGGCCTGCTCAAAGTCGGCCCGCGCAGCGCGGGTGCTGCGCCGGGGCCTGCGTGTTACGGCCGCGGCGGCGTGCATCCGACCGTGACCGATGCGAACCTCGTGCTGGGTTTTCTCGACCCTTCCACCTTCGCCGGTGGCACCATGACGATAGACCGCGCGCTGGCCGAAATGTCGATCAAACCGCTCGCCGTAAAATCCGGCTTGTCCGTCGCCGCAGTGGCGTGGGGCATTCATTCGGTGGTCAACGAAAACATGGCGGCGGCGGCGCGCGTGCACGTCGCCGAGCGCGGTCATCATGCGAGCCAATTCGCGTTGCTGGCCACCGGCGGCGGCGGACCGCTGCATGCCTGCGAGGTTGCGAAGCGGCTCGGCATCGCCAAGGTCATCTGCCCGCCGAGCGCGGGTGTGGCTTCTGCGCTGGGTCTCCTGATGGCGCCGGCGCGTGTCGACCGCGTGGCAACACTCGCGCGCAAATTGGGCGAACTGGACTGGAGTGCGTTCGAGCGCGCCTTCCGCGCCATCGAGCAGGAAGCGCAAAAGGTTATTGCGGCGACCGTAATCGGTAAAAGTAAAGTCACGGTCGAGCGCGCCGCCGACCTGCGGTTTGTCGGTCAGGGCTTCGAACTGGTGACGACGCTGCCGCGCGGGCCGTATACGAAAAAGTCGAGCGCCGGCATACGCGCCGCTTTCCTCGCCGAGTACAAACGGATTTTTCAGCAGGTGCCGCCGGGCGGCGAACTCGAAATCATCAATATCCGCGTCGCGCTGACCGCGCCGATCGGGCGCGCCGCGTTGAAGGTCGAAGGCGGCAAGGGCGCGATAGCAAAGGCGCTCAAAGGCCGGCGCAAGGCGTGGCTCGCGGACCGCGGCAAGTTCGCCGACATGCCGGT
>JANNPG010000519.1:0-3174 GCA_031399805.1 Betaproteobacteria bacterium
GAGCAGCAGTATGTCGAACTCAAGCTCCCGCACGCGTTGCATGACCTCGCCGCCGTTTTGCGCTTCGGCGATCACGGTCAGATCGCCGGCCGCGGCGAGCACCTGCTTCAAGCCCTCGCGGACAATCGAGTGGTCGTCGGCGATGACTACGCGCGTCATGCGGCGGGCCCCGTTTGCCCGAAGGGAATGCGTACTTCAATCGTTGCGCCCTTGCCCGGGGCGGTGTCCACGGTGATTTCGCCATCGAGCAGGTAAGCGCGCTCGCGCAGTCCCACCAGGCCGTAGGAATTAGGCTTGCGCGGATCGCCGGCGGCGAAACCGCATCCGTCGTCGCGTACGCGGAGGGTAAGTTCGCCGTCGCCGCCGTCCAGGGTGATGTCGACGCGCGACGCGTGAGCGTGCCGCGTGACGTTGGTCAGGGATTCCTGCAGGATGCGAAAAATGGCGGTCGCGTGCGGATCCTGCAACGCGAGATCGGGTGGGTCCACCGTGAAGGCGCACTGGATCCCGGTGCGCTGCGTGAAATTATTCACCAGCCACTCCGCCGCGGGAATCAGACCGAGATCGTCGAGCATCAGCGGCCGCAGTTCGGACGAGATGCGGCGCGTCGCCTTAACCGTCGTGTCGAGCATCGTTTGCATGGATTCGAGCTTGGATGCGAGCGCGGGCTGACCGGCGGGCAGGCGCTCTTTGAGCCAGTTCACGTCCATCTTGAGCGCAGTCAATGCCTGTGCAAGTTCATCGTGCAATTCCCGCGCGACGCGGCTTTTTTCCTGTTCGCGCACCGAGCTTGCGGCTGCCGCGAATTCGCGCAGCTCGTCCCGTGAGCGCCGCAGTTCGGCGTCGGCGCGGATGCGTTCGGTCACGTCGCGCAGGATGACCGTGAAAAACTTGCGGCCGTCTTCGCTATGCTGGGAGATCGACGCTTCGATTGGAAATTCTTCGCCGCCGGCGCGCAGTCCCACCAGCACGGTTTGGTCGCCCATGCGCCGCGAAGTGACCCCGGTCGTGCCGAAGCGCCGGATATGTTCGCGGTGGCTGTCGCGCAAACGCTCCGGCATCAGCATCTCGAGCGTTTGCCCCAGCACTGATCTGCGCGGATAGCGGAAGACTTCCTCCGCCGCGGCGTTGAACAGCACGATGCGCTGATTTTCATCCACGGTAACGATGGCATCCATCGCTGACTCGACGACGCCGGCGACGCGCGCCTCGGCGCTGCGCAAGGCGAGGTCCGCCGCTTGGCGCTGGCCCGTTTGCCGGTAGAGCAGGGCAATTGCGAGCCCCGTTATCGCCGCGCCGAGGCTGGCGGCGACACCCTGCATCAGGCCGGCGTGCCAGCCGGCGTTGGCGGCCAGAATGGCGAGCAGGGCGCCGACGGCGCCAAGCGCCAGCAGCGGTCCGACGATAATCAGCGTACGGGCGCTCGAGCGTCGTGCCTTGTCAGCCATGGGTTTAGAGGCTCGAGGTTGGGTCAATTCGTAGGGCGGTCAGGTGTCTTGATTCTATACGGGTTTTGATCTGTATCAAACAGGCCATGCGAAGGTGTGTGGATACTAGCGGCATAAAATTATGTTAGACCCCGTGAAAACCGCCGCACCTATCATGCCGGCAGTCGAAATCGACCTCGATCTGATCCGGCGCTTCGACCAGCACGGGCCGCGCTACACCTCGTACCCGACCGCCGACCGTTTTGTCGAGTCGTTCGACGCCGCTGCGTATGAATCGTGGCTGGCGCGCCGAAATGTTGGTGCGATCACGCGCCCGCTCGAACTGTATTTGCACCTGCCGTTTTGCAGCACGCTGTGCTTTTATTGCGCGTGCAACAAAATAATCACTCGCGACCGTGGCAAAGGGGTTGCGTATCTCAAGTACCTGCACGAAGAAATCGCGCTGCAAGCGAGCGCCCTGGGCGATGACACCAAGGTCGCGCATATGCACTGGGGCGGCGGCACGCCCAACTTCTTCAGCATGGAGCAAATCGGCGAACTGACCGGGCATTTGCGCGGTCATTTCAATTTTGATTTGAATGGCGAGTATTCGATCGAGCTCGATCCGCGCACGGTGGATGGCGCGTACGTCGCCGGCTTGCGCGAGTACGGTTTCAATCGCGTGAGCATCGGCGTGCAGGACTTCGATCCCGACGTGCAGCGCGCCGTGCATCGAATCCAGAGCGAAGCGCAAACGCTCGAAGTCATCAGGGCGGCGCGCGAGAACGGCTTCCGCTCGGTCAACGTCGATCTGATCTACGGACTGCCGAAACAGTCGCTGGTGAGTTTCGAGCGCACCCTCGAGCGCGTGGTTGCCGCAGAGCCAGATCGCATTGCCGTATACAATTACGCGCACCTGCCTAACCTGTTCAAACCGCAGCGCCGCATACAGGAGTCCGACCTGCCCGCGGCCGAGACGCGGTTGAAGCTGCTGGCGCTGGCGATCCGCTGGCTGAACGCGGCGGGCTACCAGTACATCGGCATGGATCATTTCGCGAAAACGACCGACGCGCTGGCGGTGGCACAGCGCAAAGGGTTGCTGCACCGCAATTTCCAGGGTTACTCGACGCATGCGGACTGCGACCTCTTGGGCCTCGGCGTGAGCGCGATCGGCAGTATCGGTCCGACCTACAGCCAGAATTTCCGCACGCTCGAAGATTACTACAACAGTCTCGACCACAACACGCTGCCGATCATGCGCGGCATTGAGTTGTCGGCCGACGATCTGTTGCGGCGCGCGGTGATTGGCGCGCTGATGTGCCACTTCGCGCTGTCCAAGGAATCCTTCGCGGCGTCTTATCTGATCGATTTCGACAAATACTTTGTGACGGAGCTCGAGGAGTTGCGCGAGTTCGAAGTGCTCGGACTGGTCGAGCTCGAGAGCGATGCGATTACAGTGACGCCCAAAGGCCGTCTGCTCGTGCGCAATGTTGCCATGGTGTTCGACCGCTATCTGCGCCAGGATCGAGAGCGCCGCCGCTATTCGCGTGTGATATGAACCTGCTCGTGGAAGTCGCGCTGATGGCGGTTTTCGTCGTCGGCCTCGCCGGCGGCATCGTGCATCTGCTGTGCCGCTGTGGCGCGCGGGTGTCGGTTGCGCCGTCGCGATGTTCGGGATTTACTGCTTGATAAAAACGCTGCAGCCCGCCGCCTGGGTCGCGACGGCACCGGTGCCTCGTCCCCGTTT
>JANNPG010000589.1:0-3181 GCA_031399805.1 Betaproteobacteria bacterium
CGACCATTCGATGATGCGGCCCAGCATGTCAGTGCCCCTTGTGATCGCTGGCGGCAGGGCTGGCACCCGCCGGTTGGATGCGAACGA
The DNA here is from genome assembly GCA_031399805.1 of Betaproteobacteria bacterium. GTDB lineage: Bacteria > Pseudomonadota > Gammaproteobacteria > Burkholderiales > SG8-41 > PALSA-1004. Next base: position 88 of record JANNPG010000589.1, read on the forward strand.
TGACATATTCGCCGGCCGACTCTTCAACGATTTCGAAGGCAATCTTCTGACCCGGTTTCAACGCTCGGAGCAATGCCGGGTCCTTGACCCGGAAGTCCATGGTCATCGCCGGCCACTTGAGGCTGGCGATCGGGCCGTGGGCAAGCGTGACCGTCGCGCGGGCCGCATCCACGGATTCAATGCTGCCTTCGCCGCGATGATTCGCGAGCGCGGGTGCTGCGACCGGCGCGCCGGGCTTGACCTGCTCCTTCGCATCAGGTTTGGACGCGTGAGCGCTGTGGCCGAAGCCGCTCAGCGCCGCCTTGAGGTTGCTCTCAGCGTCGATCAGGAAGTTGGCGCTGACCACCACAATTTCGCCGGCCTTGATACCGTCGAGTACTTCGATGTAGCCGTCGGTGCGCATTCCCAGTTTCACCGTGCGCGGTTCGAACGCCCCCTCGCCGCGTTGTATGAGTACCAGTTGGCGCGTGCCGGTGTCGAGGACGGCCGAATCGGGAACGGCCAATACCTTGCCGCGGCCTCTGCCCGAGGCGATCTCCACCCGCGCGTACATTGCGGGCTTAAGCAAGCCGGCGGGATTGGGCAGTTCGATGCGCACCCTGGCGGTGCGGGTTTCCGCTACGACGGTGGGGTAGATAAACGTCACCTTGCCGGTAAACGCTTTGTCCGGATAAGCGTCAACCCTGATTTTTACCGTCTGCCCCTGGCGCACCAATCCAAGATCCTGCTCGAACACGTCCGCCAGCAGCCACACTGTAGACAGGTCCGCGATCTGGTAGAGCATTTCGCCCGGCATGAAACGCATGCCGGCCACGGCGCGTTTTTCCAACACTACGCCGCTTGCCTGCGCGCGCAGCGTGATCGACTGCCGTGCCTTGCCCTCTTGCTGCAGCCGCTGCAGTTCCGCTTCGGAAATGTCCCAGTTACGCAACCGCTGCAGCGCGCTGTCCATGAGCGTGCGCATGTTCGCTTCGACCTCGGGGCTCGCGCCTTTCACGGCTTGCACGCCTTTCCATGCGATCAGATATTCCTGCTGTGCGTTCACGAGATCGGGACTGTAGACCTCAAGCAGCGGCTCGCCCCGGCGCACCAACTGGCCGGTCGTATTCACGTGGAGTTTCTCGATCCAGCCCTCAAATCTGGGCGAGACGGTATGCAACTGGCGCTCACTCGCCTGGATCGTCGCCACGGCCTGCACGGTGCGCGTAAGTTCGCGTAATTCGACGGCGACGGTGCGCACACCCAGTTTCTGCACCTTGTCGGGATTGATTTTTACCGTGGACGCGCCCGCCTCCGGTTCGTTGCCGTCGTAGACGGGGATGTAATCCATGCCCATCTGGTCTTTCTTCGGCGTGGGCGAAGTGTCGGGCAGGCCCATCGGGTTGCGGTAGTAAAGAATTTTGCGGGCGGATTTTTTTCCGGAATCCGCGCTACCGTCACCAGCGTTTTCCGCCTTGATTCTTCCGCTTTCATCGGGCCGGCTTCCCAGCCAATAGCCGGCGCCGAGCGCCGCCGCGATCAGAACCAGGACCAGAAATGAAATCGCACTACGCTTCATGTCAATTTCTCCTGCGATAAAATCGTCGGCGCGGTCATTGGGGTGACCCGCCGGTAAGCAATTCAATTTCTGCCAACGCCTTGTTGTGGCTGGCCACGGCTGTCACCCGGCTGATTTCGAAGTTGAGTACGGCCATCTGGCTGTCGAGCAGCGTCAGAAAATCGGCCCGATTGACCCGGTACGCGGGCAGTGCCGATTCAACCGTGAGCCGGGCCTGGGGCAGAATGCTGGTTTCGTACAGCCGCACTGATTTCAGGCTTTGCTCGGCCACCGCCACCTGCTGGCGCAGCTTGGCGGCGACTTCATTGCGCTGCGCCTGATACATGCTCTGGGCCTGATCGCGCATGGCCAGAGACTCCGCCACGCGCGGCGCGCGTTTGTCGTCGCGCCATACCGGCAGATTGATCGCCACGGTCAGGCTCACCATGTCAGAACGCCGGGTCCCGTCGGGCATGTTGTCGCGCTGGCCGTAAGCCATGCGCACATCGAAGTCGGGGTAATAATCCTTGCGCGCAAGATCCAGCGCCTTCTCGCTGCGCGCGACGATGCTTTGCAACGCGAGCAATTGCGGACGCTGGGCCAGGGCGGTTTCACGCAGCGACTCCAGCTTGAGGGTTGCCTCGCGTAATTGCGGTGGCGCGGGCACCGGCGCGGCAGCATTGGCGTCGCGTCCCAGCATGCGATTGAGGTCCGCTTCGATCGTCGGCCGCTCGCGCGCAACTTTGATCAGTTCGTCCGTCATTTTGGACAGCTGCGTCTGCGCCTTGAGCACATCGGTTTGCGTTCCTTGTCCCACCGCATAGCGCCCCTCGGCAATCCGCAGAAACTGTTCGAGGATCTGCCTGTTTTTCTCGACCAGCGTGGTCGTTTCAAGCGTGAGTCCCAGATCGATATAGGCAACCTTGATGTCGCGCGCCACGCGATTCACGGTTTCCTGGTAACCGAACCCGACCGTTTCCGCATCCTTGGTGGCGACGTCCTGGCGCAGACCGCGTTTGCCCGGGTAGGGCAGTCGCTGGGACAAGCCGATCATTTTCATCGTCATGTCTTCGCGATCGAATCGCAGCGAGTTGGTCGGCAGGTTGAGGAACCCGGCCTCAAGCATCGGATCTTCAAGCGCGCCCGCCGGTGCGATCCTGTGCTGTGCCGCCTCGCTTTCCTTGCGGGCCGCCTGGATCTCGGGGTTGTTTTGCAGCGCCTCGGTTATGACTTCCTTGAGCGGAGACACGGCGCGGGCCGTCGCCTGCGGTTCGACCGGTGTGGTCGGGTCCGCCGCGAGCGCTGACAGGGACGAATAAGCAACGGCAAAACAAAGCACCGTACACGCACGGCGCCGAACGGCACGTATTCTGTGCACCGCGCGGCATTTCAGGAACGACTCAAGTTGTACAGACAACATGACACACCTCCGGGACAAAAATAATCAACAGCAGCCGGAATAGGCCGGCTGATTTGCGCGAACGGTGTGGTTAGATCAGGAAGCTACAAAAGCGGATGGGGATGGGCGGATCGTGGATTGCGGTGGCGAGGCGCGGG
>JANNPG010000592.1:0-1872 GCA_031399805.1 Betaproteobacteria bacterium
CATCGATCCCGCACGGCTGGTCTTTGCTCAACGCGTGTCCACCAAGCGGCAACACCTCGCGCGTCTCGGGCGCGCCGATCTCGTTCTGGACACCATAGGCTGGCATAACGGCCACAGCAGCACGAGCGACGCTTTATGGGCCGGCGTGCCGGTTCTTACCGCGCAGGGTCGGCACTTCGCCGGTCGTGTTGCGGCAAGTCTTGTTTCGGCAGCGGGTTTGCCGGAACTCGTGAAGCAAGACCGCGCCGAATACGTGCAGGCGGCGGTTCAGCTCGGCAACGATCGCGCGCAGCTTGCCGCATTAAAGCGCAAGCTTAGTGACCGCACGGCACCGTTTTTTGATACGCGCTGTATCGTGCGCGATCTGGAGGCGGCGTATAGGGACATGTGGGAGGAGTATCGCAGCCGCGCCACGCGCGAGCCCGGCTGATCTGACTGCCCTTTGTTTTGATATGATGGTCTGCGTCGGGGCCTCGACGTCGGCGGTCGACTAAAGGAATTATCATGCCAATCCGAACCTTGCTGCTCGTCTTGTTGCACGCGATGCTTACGCCGCTGGCGGCGGCGCAGGATTATCCGTACAAGCCGATCCGGTTGATCGTCCCCTACGCCGCGGGCGGCAGTTCGGACATACTCGCGCGGTTTTACGGGCAGCGCCTCGGCGAAACGCTGGGCCAGACGTTTGTCGTCGACAACCGGCCGGGCGCGGGCGGCATGATCGGCACCGATATTCTTTCCAAGAGCGTGGCCGACGGCTACACGCTGATCCTGCAGGACATGCCACACACCATTAACCCCGCCGTCTACGGCAAGGTGCCCCATGACCCGGTCAAGGACTTCGCCCCCATCACGCTGGTCGCGCGCGCGCCACAATGGTTGTTCGTCAATCCCGGCGTGTCGGCGAAAACCGTCGCCGAGCTTATCGCGCTCGCGAAAGCGCAACCCGGCAATCTGAAGATCGGTTCGGCGGGCAATGGCAGCGGCACCCACCTGATGGCGGAGCTCTTCATGCGCGGCGCCGGCGTCAATCTCACGCACGTGCCCTACAAGGGCGCGGGGCCCGCGGTAACCGCGACGATGGCGGGAGAGATGAACATGGTCTTCACGTCGATGCCCGCGGCAGTTTCGTTCGTGCAAGCGGGCCGGCTGCGCCCGGTCGGGGTCACCACGGCGAAGCGCCATCCGTCGCATCCCGAAGTGCCGACATTCGAGGAAAGTGGTGTTGCGAACATGGTGCTGACGCACTGGTTCGGCGTGCTCGCGCCGGCGGGGCTGCCGAAGCCAATTCAAACCAGACTGTACCGCGAGTTCACCGCGGCGGTGAACCATTCCACCATAGTCGAACGCTACAAGGCGCTCGTGATTGAGGCGGCGACCGCAGTGCCCGAAGAGTTTCGCGCGCTGATCGAGTCCGATCTCAGGCGCTGGAGCAAAGTGGTCAAGGAAGCCAACATCAAGGCGCTGTGAGTAGCGCGACGCTAGTATGAAGATCAAATGGCGCGCCAACAGGAAATTCGATGATCTCGCGTCGCAATCAACTTTTCGTGCTTGGCACAGTCGAGCTCGTGACGCCGTAGTCGGGGCGGAAGAATATCGCCTAATATTCTTTGGAGAAAACCAGTGAACGAAACGAGACGTGATTTTTTGAAGCTCGCCGCCGCCGCAACTGTGGCCGGTACAATCGGTCAAGGGCGGGCGCTCGCGCAGGGCGGCGCGAGCATCGATCCCGGCGACCGGGTGTACATCACCAACGAGGACTCGAACACGATTGCGGTGATCGACCCGCGCAGCAACACGATCGAGACCACCATCAACCTGACGAGCTTCGACGAGGACGCGCGTCCGCCATTCCGCCTGGTGACGGCCGGGCTA
>JANNPG010000610.1:0-3193 GCA_031399805.1 Betaproteobacteria bacterium
GCCGACGGTATTCCGCAGTCAGCTCGCCAATACACCACATCACTTCGCGCCACGGTTTGAGGAGGTTTTTTTTAGCAGCCGGCGGATGCTCTCGCGGCTGATCTGGCGCATCGCGGGATGGCGACGCGCGTGCTGTGTGAGCAACGCTACGGTCCAGCGCTTGGCGCCTGCGGGAGGCGCGGAACATGCCAACGCGGTCACCTGCGCCTCCTCCGGAGCACGATATCGTTTGGGCTGGCCCGGACGCTGCACGTCGTTCAACGCGTGCTCAAGTCCGCCTTCCAGATACGCGGAGCGGGTTCGCCAGATCGCGGTGCGGCCAACCCCAAGCACTTGCATGATCAGGGATTCCGGGATCTTGCGATCGAGGGCCGCCAGAATGTGGGCGCGGTTGAATTCGCGCGCCATGTGTTCGCCCTTTGATCGAAATCCCTCCACCGCTTCACGCTCCTGTTTCTTCAGTCGAAGTTCGGTTTGGCGCATCGCACGGACTCCCTGAGAAATAGAGATGCGCCATTATAACGTTTCGTAATTAATGTGTCACGGTACTAGCCCTCCCCCGTCAAGGGGGAGGGGATTGATTTTTCGGACGCAGTACGACTAGTCAGCTTTCATATTCGCGGCCTTGACCAGCTTCGCCCATTTCTCGATTTCGGCGCGGATGAAAGCCGTGAATTCATCCGGCGTGCTGGCGACCGGCTCGGCGCCTTGGCCCGACAGACGCTCGACGACATCGGGCATGCGCAGGATGCGGCCGATTTCCGTCGCCAGCCGCGCGACGATATCTTTGGGCACTGCGGCTGGCGCGACGAAACCGTACCAGCCGCTCGCGTTGTAGCCGGGCAGCGTTTCCGCGATCGCCGGCACTTCCGGCAAGAGCTTCGAGCGCTGCGCGCCGGTGACGCCGAGCACGCGCACCTTGCCCGAGCGGACGTGCGGCATCACGATCAGGCTGTTCTCGAAGTTGATGTCCACCTCGCCCGACAGCATGGCGGTCAGCGCCGGCGCGCTGCCCTTGTAAGGGACGTGGACGATGTTGACGCCGGCCATGTATTTGAACAGTTCGCCGGCGAGATTGGGCGCGGTGCCGGGGCCGGAGGAGGCGTAGTTCAGTTTGCCGGGACGTGTTTTCGCAAGCGCGATCAACTCCTTCACGGTCTTTGCCGGGACGCTGGGGTGCACCACCATGAAATTGGTGACCGTCACGGTCTGTGTGATCGGCGTGAAGTCGCGCAGGGTGTCGTAGCCGCGGTTGGGCTGCAGGCTCATCGCAACCGCGAGGCCGCCGATCGTGCCGTGCAGGATATGATAGCCGTCCGCCGGCCCCTTGGCGACGAATTCGGTGCCGATCGCGCCACCCGCGCCGGCGCGGTTGTCCATCACCACCGGCTGGTTCCAGGCCTCGGACAGCTTCTGGCTGACGATGCGGGCGACGATGTCCGACGGCCCGCCTGCGGGGAAGGGCACCACCACGCGGAGGGCCTTGGTCGGATATTGGGCGCCCGCGCTTGAACTGCAAACGATCGCCAGGACTGCCGTCAGTACGCCGAGCGTAGTTTTCATTCGGCCTTCACCTTCGCGAACTTGATCACCTTCGCCCACTTGGCGATCTCATCGCGCAGAAACTTGGCGAATTGCTCCGGGCTGCTGCCGACCGGATCGGAGCCTTCCGCCTTCAGCCGCTCCTTGAGTTCCGGCGAATTTACGACCCTCAGCACGTCCGCGTTGATTTTTGCGATCACGTCACGCGGCGTTTTGGCGGGTGCGGTGAGACCATTCCAGGCGACGGCTTCGAAACCCTTGAGTCCCGTTTCGTCGAGCGTCGGTACGTCGGGCAACGCAGCGTTACGCTGCAAGCTGGTGACTGCCAGCACGCGTAGTTTACCGCCCTTGATCAGCGCCAGCGCCGAGGTGAGCCCGTTGTAGACGACGTCGAGGTGGCCGCCGACGATATCGGTGAGCGCGCCGGCGTTGCCCTTGTACGGGATATGCACCATTTTCACGCCGGCCATCGCGTTGAATAGTTCGCCTGCGAGATGGTTGGAGCCGCCGGTGCCGCTTGACCCGAAATTGAGTTCACCCGGCCTCGCTTTGGCGAGCGCGATCAGTTCCTTGATCGATTTCGCGGGCACGCCGGGATTCACCACCAGCACGAGTGGTGTGGTGTTGATCAGCGTAATCGGCGCGAAGTCGTTCAGCGCATCGTACGGCAGCTTGCTCAGCAGGCTGGGGTTGATCGTGAACGGCGCCGGCGTCACCAGCAGCGTGTAGCCGTCGGGCGCGGCCTTGGCGACCATGTCGGTACCTATCGTCGTGCCGCCACCGGGACGGTTGTCGACGACCACCGGTTGGCCCCACATTTCGGACAGTTTCTGCCCGACGGTGCGGCCGACGATGTCGGTGCTGCCGCCGGCGAGGAACGGCACCACGAGGCGCACCGCCTTGTTGGGGTAACTCTGTGCGCACGCCGCGCCGGCGGCCACGGTGAGTGCGACGGCAAGCAGTTTTCTGGTCATGAGATTGCCTTTCAGGCGCGCTTGATTTTGGCGGCGGTGGTTTGCGGCGCAACCCGCAGACTGTCGAGCCGGGCGAGCGCATCGCGGGCTTCCGCTTCGATGCGCGCGACGATGGCCGCAAACGGTTCGATGCGGTCGGCGAATACCACGCCCTGTCCGCAGGAGAGCATGGCTTTTTCGTAGTCTCCGGTGTCGTAGGCGGCGCGCGCATTGGGGCCCATGATGTGGGGAAGGAGCGCTGCGCTTTCGCCCGGTTGGTCTTTTTCGATTTGCTGGATCATCGCGACATGTTCGGTCTTGAAAGCCCGCTGCGTATTGCGCATCGACTGCAGGAGCAGCGTCGTGTCGGTCTCGGTGGCCGCAATCAGGCGTTCCTTGTAGCGGCGGTGCGCCCAGATTTCCTCGGCCACCAGAAAGCGCGTGCCCATCGCGACGCCATCAGCGCCGAGCGCCAGTGCGGCGACCAGTTGCTCGCCGGTGCCGATGCCGCCGGCGACGATAAGCGGAATCCTGATCGCGCGCGCCGCCGCCGCCGCCGCGACCATCGTGCCGACCGGCTCGACGCCCGGATGCCCGCCGGCTTCGGCGCCGACCACCGTGACCGCGTCGGCGCCGAGCGATTCGGCCTTCTTCGCATAGCGCACGCCGGGCACTTTGTGCAGCACCTTGATGCCGGC
>JANNPG010000623.1:0-6526 GCA_031399805.1 Betaproteobacteria bacterium
CTCGGTCAGCGCGAAGCAGCCGAGCCACTCGCCGGTCGCCATGCGCGGCAGATACTTTTTCTTTTGCGCTTCGTTGCCCAGGGCGACGATGCCGGTCGTGCTGATGCCGGTGTGATTGCCGATGAGCGTCGCGAACCCGTAGTTGGTCTGCCCCATCACTTCCTCGATCGCGCACTTGCCCGCGAGGTCGAGCCCGATGCCGCCGTACTGCTCGGGGATGGTGAGACCGAACAGCCCAAGCCCGCGCGCCTTCTGCACCAGATCGTCGGGAATCGCGTCGTTCTCCTCGATCCAGCGCGAGCGCGGATCGACTTCCTTCTGCAGGAAGCGCCGCAGTTCGTCGCACAGTTGCGTGACTTCAGTGGAGGTCTGCATGAGTATCCTTAAAGCTTAATGCAAAGGCGTTTAGCCGCCGATGAACGCCGATAAAATCAAAAGTCCGAAAGCAACATAGATCAGAGAAAGTAATGTGCGCGTCAGTTGCGCCCGCTTGGGGGCGTCTGCGGCACGCAAGAGTTAGGGGCTTGGCTAAACAAAACATCTACTGAATTGCTACTGCGTCTTAACTATGAGAGGCGTCTCTGTGCGATTCTTTGGATCGAACTGCGAGCGGCCCGTGTGATTCAGATGTCTTCCGTACACGTGGAACGAAAGCGTTGTCCGATCGGTTTCGTTCTGAACCTCGTGTATGGCTCCGGTCGGCAGCGCCACCACGTCGCCCTCGTCGCATACCTTCTCCCCGATCTTTTTCAAATTGGCGTATCCGGGCCGCGATCGATCGTCCTCACGCTCCCAAAAGACGTTCCTTTCCGGCCCGTCAACCCCGACGACGACAGCCCACGTTCCGTGATTGTGCGGCGCCGCGCCGCGCCCCGCCAGCCAGCTCACTGCAACTACGAACAAAGTGTGATCGGGCTCTGCGTGCAGCACATTAACACCGTATCCCTGTTCCTGATCCGCGGAATAGAGCTCTGGGGTGAGCCATGACTTCGAAAGCGCGGCGCGTTTCGCTAGAGGACGAACACGAGCGAGGATGGTGCGCTCGTCCGACACTTCCGAGGTAATACGACGCAGGTCACCAATGAATTCTTGAAGCGTGTAAGCATCCTTATCCATGATTGCTCCTTTGCATATGACCATCCAGCAGATTGTCCCTATACGTCGCGCTCCCAATGTCCGCAAGGAGCCGTCGCAGCCGAACAACGCGAGGCGGGAGTCGCAAGAACGCTTACGGCGGTCAGCTCGTTTGCGTTGTTGGGCAGCTCCCTCATCGACGATTAGCCAATCAACCGAGAGAAGAATAACTCTGCGCTTGCCGTTGTCATTACTCAAGAACGGTGATGAGTGATGAGCTATCGGTAAATTTCCCATTGTCCATTACGCATAACCCATTACCGCTTCTGGTTTTGCTCTTATCGGCGTTCATCGGCGTTTATCGGCGGCTAAAAACGTTTTTGAACTGTTTTAGGTACGCACCAGCGGCTTGATCAAAGCATCGCCCGCCTTGACGCCTTTGCCCTTGGGAAACACGAACAGCGGATTGATATCGAGTTCGGCCACATGTTCCTTGAGATCGACGGCGAGTGCGGAGAGCCTCACTATCGTATCAGCCAGCGCATCGACGTCGGCATGCGCGGCGCCGCGCACGCCGGTCAGCACCGCGTAGCCCTTGATCTCCGCGATCATCTCGAGCGCGACCGATTTCGTCACCGGCGCGATGCGAAACGCAACGTCCTTCAGCACTTCGGCGAAAATGCCGCCGAGCCCGAACATCACCGCCGGCCCGAACAGCTTGTCGTTGGTGACGCCGAGTATGGCTTCGATGCCGCCGCTGACCATTTCCTGCACCAGCACGCCGTCGATGCGCGCATCCTGCTTGTAGGCTTTTGCGTTGCGCAGAATTTCGTCGTACGCGGCCGCGACATCCGCATCGGACGCAAGACCGAGGCGCACCGCCTTCGCTTCCGTCTTGTGCGAAATATCGGGCGATTGCACCTTGAGCGCCACCGGATAGCCAATGCGTTGGGCAAGCCCAACCGCATGCTCTCTGCCGGTCGCGAGTTCCTCCCGCGTGATGCCGATGCCATAGTGCGCGAGCACCTGCTTGGTGGCGTATTCGGCCACGTCCTCGCGCTTCCCCGCGAGCACATTGCGCGCTTCGCCGCTCGACAACGCCGGCGCCGTCTCCGCGCGCAACGCCTCGGCGCGCCGCGTGGCTTCCGCGTGCCACGACAACGCGGACAAAGCGCGGCCGCAGCGCACCGGCGATTTGTAATGCGGGATCCTGGCGGCGTCGAGCATCGCGTACGTTTCCCGCGCAACCTCTTCACGCGCGCTCCACGCCAGAAAGATCGGCTTGTCGCTGTGGGCGGCGACGGCGACGATTTCCTTCGCCACGCTCGCCGCGAGCTCACCCTGCAGTGACGCGTTGATCATCGCGATCGAATCGACGTTCGGATCGTCGAGTATCGCGTTCAGCGTGCGGCTGATCATCGTGAGATCGCTGAATATCGCCGCGGTGACGTCGACCGGATTGATCAGCGAGCCGAACGACGGCACGATATCGCGCAGCTTTTCAGTGGTGGCGGCGGAGAGTTGCGGAATCTGCATGCCGCGGCTCACGCATTCGTCGGTCATCAGGATGCCGGCGCCGCCGGAGATCGTGATGATCGCGACGCGGTTGCCCCTGGGCCGCTTACCGCACTGGAACGCGCGGCTGTAGTCGACCACGTCCTGGATGTCATCGACCTGGATGATGCCGGCCTGGCGGAACGCCGCTTTGTACAACGCCATCGCGCCGCCGAGGTTGGCGGTGTGCGACGCGGCCGCCTTCTGCCCCTGCTCGGTATTGCCGACTTTCCACGCGAAGATCGGTTTTCCCGCGGCGAGCGCGCGATTGCCGATTTCGATCAGGCGATGCGCATCCTTCAGCCCCTCGATATAGCCGACGATGATGTCGGTGTGCGCATCGTCGATGAAGTAATTCATGAAATCGAGCGAACTCACGCCGATTTCGTTGCCGGTCGTCACCGTCTGGCGAAAATGCAAGCCGCCGTCGAGCGCGGCCAGATTCATCACCGAAAATCCGAAGCCGCCGCTTTGCGACACCATGCTGATGCGGCCAGGCTCGTAGTCGGCGCCGAAGATCGAGCCGAAGCCCGCGTAGACGCGGTCGGCGGGGTTGATCATGCCCTGGCAGTTGGGGCCGATCACGCCGATGTCGTATTCGGCAGCGATAGCCGCCAGCTCGCTCTGCATGGCCACACCCTTGCCGCCGGTTTCTGAAAAGCCGGAACTGAAAATGATGGCATAAGGCACGCTGCGTTTGCCGCACTCGCGCAATGTATCTGCCACGCGCGCCGCGTTGATGAGCACCAGCGCGAGATCGGGCGTCTCCGGCAATGCGGCAAGCGACGGATAGCATTTGACGCCGAGAATCTCCTGATATTTCGGATTGACCGGATAGAGCTTGCCCGCGTATTTGTGCGCGAGCAGGTGTTTGAGCGGCTGGCCGCTGATCGAAATCAGGTCCATTGATGCGCCGATAATCGCGATCGAGCGCGGGCTGAAAAATCGTGCGAGGTCCGTGCGCATTCTTGCTGCTGCCCTTAGGGAACCGCCGGCCGGCAAGGTGGCGGAAAAAAGTGGTTATATTACTTGAACCTCAGGCAAAAACCAAAACGACCATTAGCCGCCGATGAACGCCGATTCACGCCGATAAGATCAAAGTCGAAAGCTGAAGCCACAAGAGCATAGAGAAAGACTAGGGTTCTACGCTGCGTATCACCATTGAGCGATGACGGTGCGGTAACGTATATCTCCACGTGCTCGCTGCTCAGTTTTTATCGGCGTTCATCGGCGGCTATAAACGGTTCTTAGCGAGCGTGGGATGCCGCTCGGTGCTATTATTCGGCACTGAACATGAATACCGCCACCGCCTCCGTCATTGCCGCTCCCCGGTCTTTCAAGGACGTTTGGCTGATCTCCGCCGGCCACGGCCTCACTCACTGGTACACCGCAACGTTCTACGTCCTGCTGCCGCTGATCGGCAAGGAGTTCGGCCTCACGTACACCGAGATTGGCCTCATCATGACCGTGCAGCATCTGGCGGGAGCGATCTCGAACATCCCGGGCGGCATGGTGGTCGACATGGTCGGCAAAAAGGGCTACCTGATGGCGACCTCGCTGTTCTGGGTCGGTTTTCCGTACGCGCTGATGAGCCTCACCCACAGCTTCTGGATGCTGCTGGTGTGCGTGACGCTGGTCGGCATCGGCAACAATCTCTGGCACCCGGCGGCGATTCCGACGCTCGCTTATCGCTATCCCGAGCGCCGCGGGCTCATGCTGTCGTTCCACGGCATGGGCGGCAATGTCGGCGAAGCGATCGCGCCGTTCGTGATCGGCGCGCTGCTCGCGTGGTTCAGTTGGCGCACGGTGGTCGTAATCAACGTCGTGCCGGGCCTGACGATGTCGGTGCTGATCCTGCTCCTGCTGGGCGCTTTCTCGATGTCGAAAACGAAGGATGATCACGCGATTAACGCCGGCGCCAGCGCGCAGGGCGTGAAACAGTATTTGCGCGATTTCGCGGGCCTGCTCAAGAACAAATCGCTGATGCTGATCGCCGCCAGCTCCGGTTTCCGCACCATGACACAGGCGGGACTCTTGACGTTCCTGCCGGTCTACCTTGCCTACGAACTTAACTATTCGCCGTTCGCGGTCGGCGTCTGCCTGACGGTATTGCAGGTTGCGGGGTTCATCGCCGCACCCGTCGGCGGGCATCTCTCGGACAAATGGGGCCGCAAGCAGGTCATCATGTCGAGCATGCTGTTGTCCGGCGTCATGATCGTCGGCATGGCGTTCGCGGGAAAAAGCATGTGGTTCGTGGTGTTTGTCGCGCTGGTCGGCTTTTTCCTCTACGCGATGCGCGCGGTGCTGCAGGCGTGGGCCGTCGAGTCGGTGCCGAAGACCATGGCGGGCGCCGGCGTCGGCCTGCAGTTCGGCTTCGCTTCGCTGGGTGCGGCCATCTCGCCCGCGATCTTCGGCATGATCGCCGACAGCTACGACATCTACAAAGGCTTCTACTTCCTCGCCGGTATCATCGTCTTCGCCAACGTACTCGTGCTCTTTCTGCCGCCCGACCACGTCAAGCCAGCAGTGCGCGCCAGCGCTACAAGCTAAGGAAGCTCTGATTAAGTCCTCAACCGTTCGCCCTGATGTATAGAAGGGTGAACGGCTTTACGGGGTAACCGCGGTGCTCGTGCTTCTATACATCAGCACGAACGGACTTAATCAGAGCTTCCCTAAGCGCGCAGCGCGATATTTCCCCGCGCAGACGAGCCGGATACATCTGCACGGAAAAACTCGGTTTGATCAATTGACGGGAGGACAACAATGAAAAGCGCACTGTACAAAAAAGGCATGGCGACCCGCCGCAAGGTGATGGGCGCCAAGCATATCGCGAAGCGGCACGCCAGCCCCGATAAATTCTCCCTGCAGCAGCAGGAATTCGTCACTGCCTACGCGTGGGGCGTCTTCTGGTCGCGCAAGGACTTGCCGCTCAAGCTGCGCAGCCTCGTCACGCTCGCCATGATTACGGCATTAAACCGCCCCGACGAAATCAAGGGTCATATCCGCGGCGCGCTCAACAACGGCGCGACCCCCGAAGAAATCATGGGCGTGTTTCACCACGCGACTGTTTACTGCGGCTTCCCCGCCGCCAACGGCGCCGTGCGCGCGGGGGTGGATGTGTTCAGGGAGCTCGGGTTGATTTAGGCAACGGCGCAAATACAAAGTTTAGCCGCCGATGAACGCCGATGAACGCGGACAAAGTCAAAAGCTGATAGCCGCGGTCACAGAGGGAGAATTAGGGAAATTAAACGCTCTCTATCGAACGCGCGGTTAGCCAACCGCCAGAAAGGGCCTTTTTCTTGTCGGCGTCCATCTGCGTTCATCGGCGGCTGCAACATGTTTTTGCATTAACTCTTAATCGACACGCGCGCCCGACTCCTTGACGACTTTCGCCCACTTCACGATTTCGGACTTGATGTACGCCGCAAGCTCGGCTGCCGTACCCGGATCGGGATCGGCGCCCTGCCCGCTCAAGTTGGAAGCGACCGCGGGCATGCGCAGAATTTTGACGAACGCGCCGTTCAGCTTGTCGATGATGGCGGCGGGCGTGCCTGCGGGCGCGACCAATCCATTCCAGCCCGCGGCCTCGTAGCCGGGCACACCCGCTTCCGCGATCGTCGGCACGCCGGGCAAAGCAGCGATGCGTTTCGCCGTACTGACGCCGAGCGCGGTGAGCCGGCCCGACTTCACGTGCGGCACGGCGGAAGGCGCCGTGGCGAACGTCAGCGCCACCTGCCCCGCGAGCAGGTCGGTCATCGCCGGCGGCGCGCCCTTGTACGGAATGTGGACGATATTGATGCCGGTCATGGTCTTGAACAGCTCGCCGGAGAGATGCGGCTGCGTGCCGCTGCCTGCCGAGCTGTAATTGAGCTCGCCGGGGCGCTTCTTCGCGTACGCG